>JAQVXF010000116.1 GCA_028709355.1 Syntrophomonas sp. | reverse complement strand
CTGCAGAGGTGATATCCCCCTGGTCATACCGCCCAGCCCCAGCGCCAGATTGTTGTCTTCCTTCTGGAGAGAGGTGATTCCGCAATCAGCCAGGAATTTAGTGGCCTTCTCCACCCCGAGCTTGCTCAAAACTTCCACTGAAGCTACATTGTAGGAATTGACCAGCGCCTCGCTGACCGTCACCTTTTCGGGACTGGCCGAGTAATTGTCAGGACTGTATCCGTTGAAACTGCGTTTCTTATTGTTCATGACTGAATCCGGCTTGATGACACCTTCATCGATGGCGGCGGCATAATACAAAGGTTTTATCACCGAACCAGGCTGCCTGGGGGTTACCGCCATATTGACCTGGTTCTTGCTCCAGCTGACCCCTCCCACCATCGCCTTTACCCCTCCGGAGCGGGGATCGATAGAGGCCAGGGCGATATCCCGGGCGGTAATGCCCCGACGGGTGAAAGAGTTGGCATTGCTGGTTACAGAAGACTCGGCCGCTGCCTGCATCTGCCTGTCGATGGTGGTGTAGATCTTCAGCCCGCCGCCATAGAGCCGCTGGGCCCCGATCTTGTCCTCCAGGACGCTGCTCAGGTAATTCATATAGTAGGGATGCTTGCTGGTATACGGCTGATGAGCCTTGAAATTCAGTTTCTGCTTCAATATGGCCTGTCCCTCGGTCGCCGATAATATCCCCTGCTCGATCAGGACATCCACCACCGTCTGTTGCCGGCTCTTTAAACCCTCCAAATTAGTGTCGGGGGAATACCAGCCCGGTGATTGGATTATGCCCACCAGGATTGTCATCTCCGCTTTGTTCAATTGGGAGACATCTTTACCGAAGTAGGTGTTGGCCCCGGCGGCCATTCCCGAACAGCCGCGTCCTATGAATATCTCGTTGAGGTACATGTTGAGGATGGCCTCTTTGGTGTACTTGTCCTCGATGGATACGGCTATGAACAGCTCTTTTATCTTGCGGCTGAAACTCTTCTCATTGGTCAGGAACAAGGTGCGGGCCAGCTGCTGGGTGATGGTGCTGCCACCCTCTGCTTTGGAGCCGGCGCGCAGGTCGTTGTATATAGCCCGACCGATACTCTTGGCGTCAAAACCCTGGTGCTGGTAGAAGCGGATGTCTTCCACCGCAACCACGGCTTGCTCCAGGAAATCGGGGAAGTCCTCCTTGTATTGACGCTGGTAGCCTAGTTTACCCATCTCCGATCCATCCGCATAATAGACCACCGTCTGGCCTTGGACCTGGTATTCCCAACTGCTGATACCGGTGAAAAAATTAGCTACTTTGGGAGTGGTCTGGGTCAGGGACACGCCTATATAGAAGAAGAACGCGAATAAGAATACCGCTGCTGCCAAAACTCCCAGTTTTAAAAGTAATTTCATAATGCCTGCCTTTCATGTATAGCACAAGGTGATAGGGTCAACCGATTCCCCCCTATTATATATTCTATATACGCTTCTTTCCCAAAATTATTATACCCGCAGCCATGATTTTCTGGCTGGGGACCAATTCCGGTTGGGGCCGACACCTCAGAAACAAACTGCAGAAATAATCATAAATTGCAGTTTATTACGACCTGAATATGCTTTACAATTAGATAGATGTGTCTGCTCAGGTCAATTTTTCGGGATATAGTAAAGATTCCAGGCACGGATTGACGAGCAACTTTGAGGAGGATCGCTAGAATGGCTAAGAAAAACTCTGACTGTCAAGTAATCGTGGTCACATCTGGTAAAGGCGGGGTCGGTAAGACTACGGCGGTAGCCAACCTTAGTACTGGACTGGCTAAACAAGGCTACAGCGTGGTGGTTATGGATCTGGACATCGGCCTAAAAAAGCTGGACCTGATCCTTGGCCTGGAAAACCGGGTCATTTACGATATAGTTCAGGTTATCGAAGGCGAGTGCACTTTGCGGCAGGCGCTGGTCAAGGACAAACGCTTCCCGGAACTATTCATGCTGCCAGCGGCTCAAACCCGTAACAAGGACGATATCACCGCGGAACAGGTAGTGGAGGTATGTAAAGAACTCCGTCCTGATTTCGACTTCATCTTCATCGATTGCCCGGCCGGGATTGAGAAAGGATTCCAGAACGCCATCGCTGCTGCCGATAAGGCTATTGTAGTGACCAACCCCGAGGTTTCAGCAGTCCGTGATGCCGATCGGATCATCGGCATGTTAGAATCGGCCGACTTCAGGGACATCAAATTGCTGGTCAACCGCATCCGGCCCGATATGGTGCGCCGGGGCGACATGCTCAGCATCGAAGACCTGATTGAACACCTGTGCATAGAATTGCTGGGGGTAGTGCCGGAGGATAGCGGCGTGGTCATATCCACCAACCGCGGGGAACCGATAATTCTAAATGATAAATCATCCGCCGCCCAAGCATTCAGCAACATAGTTCAACGCATGCAAGGCATTGAGGTTCCATTCATGACTCTACAGGAAGATTCTTTTTGGGGCAAACTGAGACGAAACCTGGGTTTCGGCAGATAGGAGGGAAGTACACACGATGTTCGAATTTTTAAAGAGGATTTTTTCTGATGGTAAACCCTCCAGCCGCTCCCGCGCCAACGACCGACTGCGGGTGGTATTGACGCACGATCGGGTAGGTTCCTCAGCCCAGCTGATGGAGACCTTGCAGGAGGAGATTATCGCATTGATTGCACGGCATATGGAAATTGACGGCACCCCTGAGGTGCGTTTGATATCAGAGGGACGGCATTCGGCCCTGGACATCAGTATTCCCCTAAAAGGCAGGTAGATCGGTTTGGCCAAGGTAGATATTAAAGGTATAAACGATAATCTGGTGTTCGTGTTTAGCCAGGGCAATGCTGAGGAATACATGGCTATCCTGACCAAAAAATTCGAGACGACTCCCCAGATTTTCAATGGTTCCCCGGTTCTGTTCCAGGGAGAGGGGCTTAATGCCTTGACCCAGCAAGACATTTCCGCTCTGCAGCGCTTGTGCCTGGATCACGGCATGTTCATGCACAATGTGCATAATCCGGCTCGCCCGGCTAAGGCGGCCAGCGATGATCTCTTCATCTATCGCAACCTGCGCAGCGGCCAGCGACTGCACAGTGAAGGTTCCATGATAATCTGGGGAAATGTCCATGAGAGTGCTGAGATTACGGCCGCCCGTGACATCATCGTATTAGGCCGTTTGGAAGGCATCGCCCATGCAGGCTGTTATGGGGATGTCACCCGGAGCATCTTCGCCCTTAACCTGGCCCCCAAACAAATCAGGATAGGTGACAAGATATCGATAGTACCCGCCAATGACTCCAAACAAGCCCAACCCGAGGTCGCCTATGTAGAAGACAACAACATCTTTATCCGCGATTATCGGCCGCGCTGACCCTCCCGCCCTTCCAAGCTGCCCGCCATCTCATCCTTTGCGAATAAAATTAACCACGAATATCAGCAGAGCCAACAGGGAGATGGCAAAACCTACTATCCCCACGGTGGAATGACTGACAAAGAATTCCGGCTCCGATGATTGGATGACTAGAGCGGAGCTAACCAGACCCCCTGCGATTATCAGACTGGCGCTCAGTTGGTTGACGATCTTGATGATGCTGCGCCGGGCTGGTTCGCTGAAACTGACCTCCATCCCCATCTTGAGCCGGCCTTGGTCGGTGTTGTGAACAAAGCGATTGACACTAGCCGGCAAGTCAATCAAAGGCCGTATATTGGTGTAGTATTTGTGGCGCATGAAGTTCTCCATGTTGGCCGGCTTTAAGCGATCCCTTACCACCTGCCGGGCCAGGGGTCCGGCACTTTCCATGAAGTTGAAGGAGGGATCGAATTTAGCGCCCACTCCTTCAACGGTTATTAGCGCCTTCATCAGGGAGGTCAGGTAAGCAGGAATCTTTAAATGGTACCGGTAGGCCAGGTCCAGGAAATCCTTGCGCATCCGGTTCATATCTAAATTTCCGATCTTGGTGCTCCCCACCATCTCCATCAGGTCCGCCAAATCTTCATAAAAGGACCCCAAGTCTATGTCTTCGGTCAAAATCCCCATATCCTCCAGGGTAGCTACTGCCCGGTCGATCTCCTGGTTGCTGAAGCTTATCAGCAGCTCGCCGATGCTCTGCAGGCGCAAGTCGCTTAGTGCGCTGACCTGGCCGAAATCGATGAAGGCTATGTGGTCTTCATCAATAATCAGCATATTGCCCGGGTGAGGATCTGCCTGGAAAAATCCATGCCGGAAAATCTGGGTGAGAAAGGTGGAGGTGCCTAACTGGGCCACCTTGTGACGGTCCCAGCCCCGGGCATTTATCTGCTCCACATCACTCAGTTTTACCCCCTCGATATAATCCTCGGTGAGAACCCTGCGGGTGGTGAACTCCCAATAAATCTTGGGAATGACCACCCGCTTGTCATTAGCGAAGTATTGCTGGAAACGCTCGGTATTCCTTCCTTCCCGGTCGAAATCCAATTCATTCATAATAAGCCGGCTAAAATCCTGCAGGATGCCCTTCATGCCAAGCCGTTTGAGGCCCTCGGAACGATTTTCGGCCGCCCCCGCCAGTTCCATCAAGATCTCCAGGTCGTTCTCCAGCACCTTCTCGATATTGGGACGCTGCACTTTGACGATAACCCTCTCCCCGCTCTTGAGCCGGGCCGCATGGACCTGGCCGATGGACGCGGCTGCTAAGGGCTGCGAATCGAACTCGGCAAAGATGTCATCCGGATGGCCCAATTCCTTGGTC
>JAQVXF010000115.1 GCA_028709355.1 Syntrophomonas sp. | reverse complement strand
AGATGGCCCTGGAGCTTTTCAAGCCTTTCGTAATGAAAAAGCTGGTTGACCGCGGCATTGCATCCAATATCAAGAGCGCCAAAAAGATGGTGGAAAGAGGCCGGGAGGAAGTCTGGGATATTCTTGATGGAGTTATCAAGGAACACCCGGTGCTGCTTAACCGTGCCCCGACCCTGCATCGTCTCGGCATACAGGCATTTGAACCAGTTCTGGTAGAGGGACGGGCGCTGCAACTGCATCCCCTGGTTTGTACCGCCTATAATGCTGACTTTGACGGGGACCAGATGGCGGTCCACGTGCCTCTGTCGGCTGAGGCCCAGGCAGAATGCCGGCTGTTGATGCTGGCCAACAACAATATATTAAATCCCAAAGATGGCAAGCCAGTGTGCACCCCGACCCAGGATATAGTAATAGGTATCTACTACCTGACCTATATGAAACGCAGGGCGGATGAAGACAAACCCCAGCGGGCTTTCAGTACAACGGCTGAAGCCCAGATGGCTTACGAAATGGGGGGAATCGGTCTACACGATCCGATCAAGGTCAGGATGAAGATGCCTTACAAGACAGTGGGCGATTTGATCCACTCTGCTGAACGGGAAGATGGTATGGTGACGGTTGAGACCTCGGTGGGAAGGGTCATATTCAATGAGATCATTCCAGCCAGTATGGGTTATTATAATGAAGTCATCGACAAAAAGAAATTGGGCAACGTGGTTTACGATGCCTATCGATCTGAAGGCAACGCGAAGACAGCCGAGATGTTGGATGGGATCAAGCGATTAGGGTTTAAATACTCAACCCGGGCCGGAATCAGTGTAGGAGTTACCGATTTCGAAACCCCACCCGAGAAATTAGGCATACTGGCGGAAGCAGATTTGGTGGTCGATTCCATCGAAGGTGACTTTCAGGTGGGATTGATCAATGAAGATGAGCGACATAACCAGGTTGTCGAGGTTTGGAGCCAGGCCACCGACGATGTCACCGATGCCCTTAAGAAACACCTGACCGAAGACAATCCAGTTTATATGATGGCTACATCCGGTGCGCGCGGTAATTTCCAGCAGATCCGGCAGCTGGCTGGCATGAGAGGGCTGATGGCGGATCCCTCAGGGAAGATAATAGACTTGCCCATCAAGGCCAATTTCCGGGAAGGACTGACAGTTCTGGAGTACTTCATCTCCACCCACGGAGCCCGCAAAGGCTTGGCCGATACTGCCCTCCGTACTGCGGACTCAGGTTATCTGACCCGCAGACTGGTGGATGTCTCCCAAGATGTCATAGTGCGCGAGAATGATTGTGAATCGGTTGAAGGTATCTGGGTGGAGAAGATAATGGAAGGCTCCCAATTGATCGAGCCTCTAAACCAGAGGATAATCGGCCGGGTGTCGGTGGACACTCTATTTCACCCGGAAACCGGCGAGGTCCTGGTTGAGGAGAACCAAATGATTGATGATGACAAGGGGTATGAGATCGAGAGATTAGGTATCGAACGCGTCAAAATCAGGACCACCCTCACCTGTAAGACCAAACATGGGGTCTGCACCAAATGTTATGGCCGCAACCTGGCCACTGGTTATGATGTTGAAATCGGCGAGGCGGTAGGAACCCTGGCGGCTCAGTCCATCGGCGAACCGGGCACCCAGTTGACCATGCGCACGTTCCACACCGGTGGAGTGGCTGGTGAGGATATCACCCGTGGTTTGCCGCGGGTCGAGGAGTTGTTCGAGGTCCGCAAGCCCAAGGGGCAGGCAGTAGTAGCGGAAGCGTCCGGAAAGGTACGGTTCGGTGAAAATAAGGGCCGCCGGGAAGTTGAGATTTTGGGCGAGAATGAAGAAATGGTCGGGGCTTACCCGGTCCACTATGGTTCACGCCTGAAGGTCAGGGAAGGCGACATGGTGGAAATCGGAGATGCGCTCACCGAAGGCCCGCTGAATCCTCATGACATATTGAAGACCCAGGGTATGCAGGCAGTACAGAGATATATTTTGCAGGAAGTGCAGAAGGTGTACCGCTCACAAGGGGTGGACATCAGCGACAAACACATCGAGATAATGATACGCCAGATGTTGAAAAAGGTCCGAATCGAGGATTCCGGGGAGACCACGATGTTGCCCGGGGCCTTCATAGATATATCCTTCTTCGAGGAGGAGAACCTGCGTACAGTCCAGGAGGGCGGTCTGCCATCGGTATGTTCACCCATGCTGCTGGGCATAACCAAGGCCTCCCTAAACACCGATTCGTTCCTGTCGGCGGCCTCCTTCCAGGAGACCACCAAGGTATTGACCGAAGCAGCCATTAAGGGCAAGATAGACAACTTAATCGGCCTCAAGGAGAACGTCATCATCGGAAAACTGATTCCAGCCGGGACTGGTTATTCGATATATCGCAACATTGAGGTTGCAGACAGCCTGGATGTTGCCGCCGATCAAGAGTTGTCATGATTGGGTAAAATGATTTGACTGTGACATGCCTTGGTGCTAAAATAATTAGGCGTGCGACCAACCAAGCCATAGCATCACGAGCCGCTTCCGTGTTTAAAGGGAGGTAACAGGATTGTTGCTGGAGGAGATCGAGAAGAGCAAGAAGGTAGTTGGCAGCAAGCAAGTCAAGAAAGCGGTTACAAAAGGCGCGGCCAGGACAGTATACCTGGCCCGGGATGCTGAACCTCACATTACTGCTCCCCTTATCGCAATCTGTCAGCAACATGGGGTGAGTGTGGAAATGATCGAGACCATGATCGAATTGGGCCACGCTTGCGGTATTGAGGTGGGTGCAGCAGCCGTTGCAATGTTGAAAGAGTAAGTATTTTGGGGAAGGAGGTGCAGGAATGCCAACAATCAATCAGCTGATTAGAAAAGGACGCCTGGAAGAAGAAAAGAAATCTACAGCACCCGCCCTGAAAAGCTGTCCGCAAAAAAGAGGGGTGTGTACCCGTGTATATACAACTACGCCCAAGAAGCCGAATTCAGCGCTGCGCAAGATAGCCAGGGTGAGGTTGTCCAACCAAATAGAGGTTACTTCATACATTCCCGGGATAGGACATAATTTACAGGAGCACTCCGTGGTGTTGATCAGAGGTGGTCGGGTCAAGGATTTGCCTGGTGTCAGGTACCATATTATAAGGGGAACCCTGGATGCTGCCGGGGTGCAAAAACGCAATCAGGGCAGATCAAAATATGGAACCAAGCGACCGAAGAAGAAGTAGAAGGGAGTCAAGCCATGCCTAGAAAAGGGCCCGTACCCAAGAGAGATGTTTTGCCGGACCCCATTTACAACAGCAAGATATTTACGAAGTTGGTCAACCAAGTCATGTGGGATGGGAAAAAAAGTCTTGCGGAGAGAATCTGCTATGAAGCATTTGAGCGGATAGAGAACAGAACCGGGAAGAGTGCGATACAGGTTTTTGAAGAAGCAATGAAGAACATAACCCCCGTGCTGGAGGTTAAAGCGCGCCGGGTGGGTGGTGCCAACTACCAGGTTCCGGTAGAAGTGAGAGCCGATCGCAGACAAACCCTGGCGATTCGGTGGTTGGTCGGATACACCCGTAAACGGGGGGAGAAGACCATGGCTGAGCGTTTGGCGGGCGAGATTATGGATGCCGCCAACAGCACCGGTGCATCGGTGAAAAAGAGGGAAGATACCCATAAGATGGCAGAAGCCAACAAAGCATTTGCTCATTATCGCTGGTAAGAAGCGGAGAGTGGTCCCATGGCCCCCAATGATGATCTGAGTTCCATCAGAAACATAGGCATCATGGCCCATATAGATGCAGGGAAAACCACCACTACCGAGAGAATTCTTTTCTACACCGGTAGAGTCCATCGGATGGGCGAAGTAGACAAAGGTACCGCCACCATGGATTGGATGACCCAGGAACAGGAGCGGGGCATTACTATCACCTCGGCCGCTACCGCCTGCTACTGGCGTAATTGCGCCATAAATATTATCGATACGCCCGGCCATGTGGACTTCACAGCTGAGGTAGAACGGTCGCTCAGGATACTTGACGGGGCGATTGGAATATTTTCCGCGGTAGAGGGAGTCCAGCCCCAGTCTGAAACAGTATGGCGGCAGGCCGACCGGTATGGGGTACCAAGGATAGCCTTTGTTAACAAGATGGACCGGGTCGGGGCTGATTTTGCCCGGGTTGTCAAAATGATAATCCAGCAATTAGGAAGTAATGCGGTAGTCATCCAGTTGCCGCTGGGAGTCGAGGATTCTTTCCACGGAATTATCGATGTCATTAGCCTCAGAGCCTACGTTTATGGAGAAGGTTCCGGGGAAAAATTCCTGGACCGGGAACTAGACGAAAATGAACTTGGGGAAGCCCAAACATTTAGGGAGAGACTGATCGAAAAGCTTTCCGAAATGGATGACACTATCTTGGAGAGATATCTGGACGGCAAGCCACTCTCTACTGAGGAGATCAATGGTTCTTTGAGAAAGCAAACCATAGCCAATCGGTTGGTGCCGGTATTATGTGGATCGTCCTTCAAAAATAAGGGGGTCCAGATGCTCTTGGATGCGGTGGTCGATTTCTTGCCTTCACCACTGGATGTACCGCCCATTATCGGAGCAGAAGCTGAGACGGGACAGGAGGTTGCGGTTCCGGTAGATATGGATGCACCTTTTTGTGCCTTGGCCTTCAAACTGGCCACCGATCCGTACGTAGGCAAATTGACCTACTTCAGGATTTATGCAGGCCGCATCAGAGTTGGGGGCCAGTTAA
>JAQVXF010000114.1 GCA_028709355.1 Syntrophomonas sp. | reverse complement strand
ATCGTCAACCCCGTAGAAGCCTGGCATCTCAGCCGTCTCACCGCCGATGAGGGCGCAGCCCGCCTGCAGGCAGCCCTCGCTGACTCCCTTGACCAGGTCTTCAATCATCACCGGCTCCAACCGGCCCACCGCCAGATAATCCAGGAAGAAGAGGGGCTCGGCCCCATGGGCCAGGATATCGTTGACACACATGGCCACCAGATCGATACCGACGGTATCGTAGACGCCGTACATCTGGGCCACCCGCAGTTTGGTGCCCACCCCATCGGTCCCCGATACCAGCACCGGTTCCCGGTATTTGCGATTGTTGAGGGCAAAGAATCCCCCGAAGGCACCAATCCCTTCCAGTACTTCCGGTCTCTTGGTGCGGTCCACCCATTTCTTGATCATCTCCACCGAACGGTTGGCGGCATCTATGTCGACCCCGGCCCGTTTGTAGGTGAACCCTTTGTCTCCGTCCATGCTAGCTGTCCCCTTCCTGGTGTTGGCTTACTGACCGGCCGGGTAGTCGCCGCAGAAACAGGCGGCGCAGAAACCCTCGCCTTCTGTCTTCAAGGCTGCGAACATTCCCTCCATGCTGATGTAATGCAGGCTGTCAGCTCCGATGTAGGCATTTATCTGGTCGATATTCATGGCACTGGCTATCAGTTCTTCCCGGCGGGAAGTATCGATACCATAATAACACGGATATTTGGTGGGCGGGGAGGTGACCATAAAATGGATCTCCCGAGCCCCGGCCTTACGCACCAGCTGTACGATCTGCTTGCTGGTGGTGCCGCGCACGATGGAATCATCGATCATGATCACCCGGCGGCCAGCGACCACCTCCGGTATCACGTTCAGCTTCAACCTGACCCCCAGTTCCCGCATCTGCTGGGTGGGCTGGATGAAAGTGCGGCCCACATAACGATTACGGATCAAGCCCTGTTCAAAAGGCAACCCCGATTCCTGGGCGAAACCCAGGGCGGCCGCGGTGCCGGATTCTGGCACTGCTATCACTACGTCCGCTTCCACCGGGTGCTCCCGGGCCAGCTGGCGGCCCAATTCCCGGCGCATGCGGTTGACATTGCGCCCGTCGATGTTGCTGTCGGGACGAGCGAAATAGATATATTCGAATATACAGTGGGCTCGCCGGGTCGATTTGACCAACTGCGAGGAGCGCAGCCCGTTTTGATCTATGACCACCATCTCCCCGGGATTTACGTCCCGGACGAATTGAGCTCCTACCGTATCCAGGGCGGCTGATTCCGAGGCCAGCAGGTAATTCCCATCCAACACCCCTATACACAAGGGTCGGATACCCATGCTGTCCCGCAGCCCTACCATCTGGTCTTCGGTCATGATGATGAGGGCGAAGGCTCCTTTGGCATCGATCATGGCCTTGGCCAGGGCATCCTCCATGGTGTCCTGGGAATAGCGGGCCATCAGGTTGGCTATCACTTCAGTATCGGTGGTGGTCTGGAACACGCTCCCATAAGTCTCCAGGCGTTTCTTCAGCTCCACCGTATTGGTCAGGTTGCCGTTGTGGGCCAGGGCCACCATGCCCTTAAGATAATGGAACACCAGCGGTTGGGCGTTCACCAGCGCGCTGCCCCCGGTGGTGGAATAACGGACATGGCCGATGGCGATATTGCCGGTCAGGCTCTCGATGTTATGGGAGCGGATCACTTCCGAGACCAGGCCCATACCCCGGTGCAGATCGATGCGGTGCCCGTCCGAGACCGCGATGCCGCAGCTCTCCTGGCCCCGGTGCTGCAGGGCGTAGAGTCCGTAGAAAGTGGTCCGGGCCGCCTCGGTGGCCGAGGCCGGATCATTCATGTAGATCCCGAATACCCCGCACTCTTCCCTGAATTGGTCGCCGTTCAGCTCATCAAACATCCGAGGGCCTCCCCCCATAGCCGGGCCGCCTCGTCGATCGTCATCCGCACGATATCGACGCCATCGTCTTCGATCACCAGCCGGTCTCCTCCCACATGGCCGATTATCCTCATCTCCACCCCCTGCTCCACCACCAGCTGGACCAGCTGGTCGAGGTGGGTCCGCTTGACGCTGGCCACCACCCGGCTGGGAGCCTCGGAGAACAGAATGCCCTCCACCCGGGCGTCTTCGCTGTTTATCTTCACGGTGCAGCCGATATTGCCCTTGATAGCCGATTCGGCCAGGGTCACCGCCAGGCCTCCTTCGGAAATATCATGGCAGGACTGCAAAATCTCGTCATGGATCAATCGCAATACCAGTTTTTGCAGGGACTTCTCCGCCCCCAGGTCGACGGCCGGGACCGCCCCGGTCTCCATACCATGGCAAACGCTCAGGTATTCCGAGCCTCCCAGTTCATCCCGGAAACCACCCAGCAGGATAATCAAGTCGCCTGGTTCCTTGAAGGCCATATCACAGCGCCGGTTGACATCGGCCAGGACTCCCACCATCCCTACCACTGGGGTGGGGAAAATGGCGCCCTGGGCGGTCTCATTGAAAAGACTGACATTGCCGCTGACCACCGGCGTCTCCAGAAACGAAGCGGCTTGGCCCATGCCGGCGATAGCGTTCTGCATCTGCCAGTATATATTAGGTTTCTCCGGATTGCCAAAGTTAAGGCAGTTGGTCAGGGCCAGTGGTTTGGCCCCTACGCAGGCCAGGTTACGCGCCGCTTCACACACCGCCAGCTTGCCCCCCAGGTAGGGATCCAGATACACCATACGGCTATTGCAGTCAGTAACCAGGGCCACCCCTTTGCGGCTGCCCTTGACCCGCAGCACGGCCGCATCGCCGTCGCCGGGCAGGATAGCGGTATTGGTCATGACCTGATAATCATACTGGGAGAACACCCACCTCTTGCTGGCGATGTTAGGGGAAGCCAGCAGCTGCTGCAGTGCCTGTTGGGGCGGTATCGGGGGCAGGCTGTTCAGGTCGAAGGAGCGGTGGCGCTGATAGTACTCCGGTTCCTCCGCAGCGCGCACATAAACCGGGCAGCCTTCGGTCAAGGCCAGCACCGGCACCTCCCCCACCACCACGGTTCCTTCCTGAACCCGGAATACTCCATCACTGGTAACCCGGCCAATGGCCACTGCATCCAGTCCCCATTTATCGAAAATCTCTTCTATCCTGGCTTCGGCCCCGGCCCGAGGGATGATCAACATCCGCTCCTGGGATTCCGACAGCATCACCTCATAAGGACTCATGCCGGTCTCCCGCCGCGGCACTTTGAGCACGTCGACTTCTACTCCCAGGCCTTTCTTGCTGGCAGTCTCCGCGATGGAACTGGTCAGTCCAGCCGCGCCCAGGTCCTGCATGCCCGCCACCAGGTCTTGCTGGATCAGTTCCAGGCAGGCTTCGATCAGCAGCTTCTCCATAAACGGGTCGCCGACCTGCACCGCAGGTCGCTTGGCGGCAGATTTATCGGATAATTCCTCCGAAGCGAAGGTAGCACCGTGGATGCCATCGCGGCCGGTCTTGGCCCCTACGATCATTATCGTGGCGCCCACATCGTTGGCCACCGCCAGGGCTATCTGATCGATGTCCACCAATCCCACGCACATGGCGTTGACCAGGGGTTTTCCCTGGTAGGAGGGATTGAAATAAACCTCGCCGCCCACCGTGGGGATGCCCAGGCAGTTACCGTAATCACCGATCCCGGCCACCACCCCGGACAACAACTCCCGCACCCGTGCATCCTCCAGACTGCCGAAACGCAGGGAATTCAAGCTGGCGATGGGCCGGGCGCCCATGGTAAATATATCCCGGACGATCCCGCCCACCCCGGTGGCTGCCCCCTGGTAGGGCTCGATGGCCGAGGGATGGTTGTGACTCTCGATCTTGAAGACCAGGGCCTGGCCGTCACCGATGTCTACCACCCCGGCGTTCTCACCTGGTCCTTGGATGACCTGGGGCCCCTGGGTGGGAAAAGTCTTGAGCAGCGGCCGGGAATTCTTGTAGCCGCAATGCTCCGACCACATGACCGCAAACATGCCGGTCTCCAGGAAGTTAGGCTCCCGCCCCATTATCGCCACTATCTTCTGGTATTCTTCTTCGCTCAGGCCCATGTCCCGATAACCCAGTTCACTCATCAGCGTTTCCCCTCCTGCCAGGACTGCAGCATGGAAGCAAATACCTGGTACCCGTCGGTACCGCCCAGGATCTGCTCCGCGCATCTCTCCGGATGGGGCATCATCCCCATCACGTTGCCGCCCTGGTTGATTATGCCGGCTATGTTGGCCACCGAACCGTTGGGATTGGCCTCCGGGCTCTCCTGCCCGCTGGGGTCACAATAGGTGAAGAGGATGCGGTTCTCATCCTTGAGAGCGGCCAGGGTTGCCGGATCGCAAAAATAATTGCCCTCGCCGTGGGCTATGGGCATTTTGATGATCTCACCGGGGAGGAGTTGATTGGAGAAAGCGGTGTCGGTGCGCAGCACCTTCAGGTTGACCCCGCCGCATTTGAATTTGAGGCTGCGGTTACGCAGCATCGCCCCCGGCAGTAAACCTGCCTCCAGCAGGATCTGAAAACCATTGCAGATACCGATGACCAGCCCGCCCCAGTTGGCGAAGTCCACCACCGCCGGCATGATCGGCGAGAAACGGGCGATGGCCCCGGTGCGCAGGTAATCCCCGTAAGAAAATCCCCCTGGCAATATGAGGGCATCGCAGTGTCCTACGCTGACCTGCTTGTGCCAGATATACTCGGCCTACTGGTCCAGCACCTCCTGCACCACATGATAACAATCGGCGTCACAATTGGATCCCGGGAA
>JAQVXF010000113.1 GCA_028709355.1 Syntrophomonas sp. | reverse complement strand
CTAATTTTTTGGTACTTTCCATAGACGTTCGTTGGGAGTAGGCATCATGCCCCACCGATTCATATCCGTGTTGACCATCGTAATATACATAGTGTGCCGTAAGTCTATCCCTCATCTCTCACCCTCCCCGTCCAGTTCGGCAAGGGCATTGCGGATTGCTGCCACAATGATAATCCACTCATCTAAGGTGCGTAAGTTGGGTATTTTATCGTGTTCCATTACGTACACCCTCGCCGCCTCCACAACCGCCCGCAGTTTGGCGTTTTCGGTTTGCAATTTTTTCCATGAGTCATTAGTTGTGGCATAAACCTTCTTCAACCGTTCCACCTCAGCTTCGGCCTTGATTGCCCGCTCCTGCATTTTAGGGCCTTCCTCGTACCAGTATTCCGATTTTTTTAAGTCGGCTGCCGACCTATAAACAACAGTTACACTCATCTCTCACCCTCCTTCTCATAAGGGTAACTGCTGCAAACAATTACATTGTCGTTACCAACTCCATCCCCAAATTCAATGTGTTCAGGTTTACATACGGCAAAATCATAAGGGCATTGGTCGCATAAATTAGTCTTCGTATCAATCATCTCTCGCCCTCCTTATCTAGTTCGGCCAGGGCTTGGCTTAGCTTGTTGAAAACTTTTCTAGCCATTTCCTCCCCTTCGTCTATTCCGTAACAGGATACGCCATTGCTAAAATCCCCCACATTAACACACAATAAATATGTTTCCCTCGCCGCCTCAACCACCTTGCGAAGTAGGGCGTTTTCGGCATTTAATCGCTCTAATTCAGACTGTATTCGCTCAAATTTTATCATCGCATCAATAGAGTTTCTTAAATGTCTACAATACTCCCCTGTCATCACAGGATGTGTCACAATCGGCATTAAATAATCTATGCTTGCCTGATAACCTCTTGTTTTATCCATCTGCTCGCCCTCCTTACTCTGCCGGTGTTTTTATATAGGTCTGGCTCGGAGCTATACTATCCTCCCTTATTCGGATTGACTCGTGTGCATACGAGCTGCCAGTATATTTATCTTCGCCCACCGCTAGGATGTAGTCGGCCTTTTTGCCGTTGCCCTTTATATCAACACCAGCCTCCTGTAACCGGGCAATCAACTTGTCTATGGCAATCCCGTGGTCGCTCCGTGTTTTTACCGGATAACCAGTCGATGGGTCTAGTCCGTTCTCGCGACACATGGCGCATAACTTCCTAAAAAACCGCTTTTGTTTATCGGTGGGTGTCTGTTTGGCCTGTTGATAGGCGGCATAACCAGAGCCTCTAGAGCCGTAATCTAAATATCGGCTATGGCTTGATTTTCTCATTTCGACTCATCCCCCTTCGCCTTAAATTCCTCCGTCCTATCGCCTAATTGTTCATGCGCTATGTCATATATGGTCATTACGATTTTTAATGCTTTGTCTGGGTCATGCGGGCCAGTTTCGTGAAATTCTACACACCAATCCTCAATGTCAGATAATGCCCGCTTTAGCCACTCATTTTCGGTCTTTATTACCAGATTTTCTTTTCTTAGCAAAGTAGCGTAGTCTAAAATCTCAACCGCATTGGCTATATCCATCTCTCGCCCTCCTTTGCTAGTATTTCTTCAACCTTCTTGATTTTGTTTTTCATGTATTCAATATTAGCCGCCTTGTTTTTGCGTTGTAGTTCTTCCATTCCATCAGACCAATCTCTAAATGATTCTTCTTCTGCTAATTGCCTTTTTAATACATCTAAATGGCATTGGTGTTTTGTTGATTCATCGAACCTTCCACAGGCGTTACACCTAACGCATATTTCGCCGTAGCTATCTAGCAGGTTTTCGCAATTCTCGCGTACGGAAAAACAGATATGTCCGCTCATCTACTCGCCCTCCTTATCCAGTTCGGCAAGGGCTCGCCGTAGGGTGTCCATAGCATCCTCAAACTCACTGCATAAATGCTCACCCTCGCCGAGAAACACTCCGCGCGCCGCCTCAACCACCTTGCGCAGCCGGGCGTTTTCTTCACCCAATTTGACGTTATTCCTCAATGTATGCTCTACCCAAGGATTCATCTACTCGCCCTCCTCTGTTTTGATTTCCGCTACCAACTCGTTGTATTCCTCGACCCAACGGATAGGGATTTCCAAGTCGGCAGTTATATAACGGTTCATGGCTTCTATGATTTCCGTTATCCTTTTGCCCTGCCAAACCCACTTTGGTGCTAATCCTAACGGGGGTAATTCATTCATTTCTCGCCCTCCTTAAAGTTTTGGACCCCGGCCCCCGGAATCGAACCTGGGGATACCAGTTTGTGCGTCACCGGCACGGTGCCCAGCCCGCCGGGGATAGTCGCTACTGCTCTATGCCATCCAGTTTTTTATTGATATGGCACAGCCCGCACCAGGTCGCACCGAGGACAAAGCCCACTGACAGACTCAGCCAGATGGCTAAAATCAAGATATAAATGCTCATTCCATGTATCCTTTCCGCTTCAACTTAGCCGCATGCTCGGTCAAGAACTTGGCCACGTTGAGGTGTCCGTCATAGCTCTCGTCCATAATCTGCAAGAATGTGTGCCCGGTCTGTATCAGGTCGAATGCCTCCCGAATGGCGTTGACGTCATCATGGGCGGCTATCGCCTCTTTGATTTCGTCCAACTCTTCCTGGCATTTGACCAACTGGCTCTCCGCCGTCCAGTCGGGCTGGATGGTCAGGGTCGGTAATTTAATGTCCATGTTTACAACTCCCCAAACTCTGTAATTTCGATGTCCACCCTGGGCCTATCTGAGTACCACTTGCTGGCGATCACCGTCACGATCTGCGAGTCATCCCGCCATGCTATGCCGTTGAGTGCATCCATACACTTGATGATATTGTCGAGGTCGGGTTTCTTGGTCGGCCGCAGCTGGCAGTCATATGCCTGCCGCTGTTTTTTCAGCGACCAGCTGGCCGGGACGGTGAAGTGGGCCTGGACGTTTAGTACCAGCGCGCCCTCCAGTGGCACATGGCCGGGGAATGTGCTGGCGAAGCACTCCTGGATTAAGGTCTCATAATTGACGGTCTTGGCCGGGGTATACGTTCTGCCCATCCTGGTCATTCTGGGCCGGGCTTTGGCGATCGGCTCGCCGGGGACGGTTAGTTTTAACATTGTCTATCTCCCTTCTAAGTCTTGCAATATCTCAGGCGGTACGTAGAATTCCTGGTGCCTGTGGATTGATAATTCCGGTTTGGCTTGTTTATATTCGTCCTCCCAACCCTTCTTCCTCAGCCAACTGGCCGGGTAGGGGATGAACTGTCCGTCGTCCTTGGCCCACTCTTGGGATAGCTTAGCCCGATTTAACCCATCTATGATCTTGTTAAAGAGATCCTCGTTGGGTTTAAGTGCTTTCCACGCCTTTTCAGCTTCACCTTTTGATTTCTTTTTAGGGTAGGCATCCCAAAATTCAACGAAGGTTGAACTTGCGGTAATGGGTAATAGGGATTCAGTAATAGGTAATAGGGATTCAGCCGGGCTAGTATGGTGCAAGTCTGGTGCAAGCACTGTGCTAGTATGGTGCAAGTCTGGTGCTGGTATAGTGCTTGCACTTTCTTTTAAGTGCGGATTCTGGTGTTTAACGAAGTTGACAACCTGTATAAATGGCTTATTATTGGCCTTGTATCGTATTATAAATGCCGGACTACCATCACAATCAAGTTTGCTCATTAGCTCATTTAATAACTTATTTACGTCGCAATTGTCATAAGGGAATACCTCGCCTTTTATCCTTTTAGGTCTATCTTCGAGTCGTCCTTCGCGATCAGCCATTATCCAAAGACCAATAAATAATAATCTGGCCATAGGGCTGCACTCTGCTAATAAGTCGTTTTTGAAAAATCCCGGCTTTATATTTCTCGCCCTGGCCACACCATCAACTCCTTACTCATACTCTCCCTCGATCAGCCCGGCCCGCTTGCGGATCACCAGATCCCATGGGTCGGCCTCCTTCCAACACCATGATTCCGGCGGATGGTTGGCCTCTTTGTGCCGCTTCAGTAGTTGGCAGATAGGTAGTTCAACTCGGAATGTAATCGACCCCACCGTTTCGCTATTACCCTCTTGCCAATATTTGCAGGTGCCGCATATCTGCTCCATCAAAACTCCCCCTAAACATTTGTTTATAAACCCTCAAAGAACGATTCTGTCGGGTCTTTGGGGCTATCAACTACATTGGCCTCGATATCAATAGCCGGTTCTGGTTGTACTGGTTCATCGGGTGTCTGGTTGTCAACGAACTCAAATGATCCATCCTCGCGTAGCGTAGCCTCATCACGTTCAAAGGCCGTCTGCAACTCGATGGACATAATGCCCCACTTGGATATGATCTGTCTGAGCATGGTCTTGAGTGCCATATCGTCAAAGTCCTTGTACCAAAAGGACGAGTATTTCCACTGATCAGCAGCGGGGATCTTCCCGGCCATCAAGTCGTCATACTTGGCTGCACTAAAAGCCGGACTAAACTTGTCGGCATGGATCATCATCTTGCGCTTACTCCAGTACATGGCCTTTTTGAATCCATTAGAGTATTCGAACATGGCGTAGTAGCCAGCTGTGGGGGCTGTCTCCCTTGCCTCCTCGTCATCGATGATGGCCGCTTCGATCACTTCTTCTAGCGGGTCGAAGTTGACGAGTTCACCTTCTTTGATGGCCAGGGCATTGATCTTGCGGTAGTAACCGGAGCGGATCGCCAGCTGGATGTAGCCCTTATAGCCGAGGACGAACTGTGCAACCTTCATTC
>JAQVXF010000112.1 GCA_028709355.1 Syntrophomonas sp. | reverse complement strand
TCGACATTATCGACGAGTTCCTGACCCTTGATGGGCTGCGTATGATTTATGAATTGAACCGGGGGTAGAGGGTGTTCAGAATAGGAGACGTGGCGATTGCCAACCAAGTAGCGTTGGCGCCTATGGCTGGGGTCACCGATAAGGCCTTCCGGATCATAGCCAAGTCCTGCGGGTGTGGTTGGGTCTGCACCGAGATGATCAGCGACATGGGATTGGTGTTCGGCCAGAGCAGAACCCATCGGATTGCTGATACCAGAGGCGAAGAAAGACCGGTGATGGTCCAGATCTTCGGTTCCAATCCCGCCACCATGGGTCAGGCAGCCGCCATAGTGGCTGACCAGGGAGCCGACATAATCGACATCAATATGGGCTGTCCCACCCCCAAGATAGTAAAAAATGGGGAGGGGGCAGCCTTGATGCTGGATCCGCCCCGGTGCCGGGATATAATCCGGTCCGTGGTGAAGACGGTCCGGGTGCCGGTTACGGTTAAGATGCGCAAGGGTTGGGATGAAGCCCGATCCAACTGCCTGGAGTTGGCCCAGATGGCGGAACAGGAAGGGATAGCGGCTATCACCCTGCATCCCCGCACCCGTATGCAGTTCTTCGCCGGAAAGGCCGATTGGGCAATGATCAAAGCGATGAAAGAGCTGGTCAGCATACCGGTGATAGGCAGTGGGGACATCAGAAGTGCAGCCGATGCCCGGCAGATGATAAGCTTTACCGGTTGCGATGCGGTAATGCTGGGGCGGGCTTGCCTGGGCAATCCATTCCTGATCAGAGAGACGGTGCAGCTCCTGACCAATGGACGGGTCATACCTCCGCCCACCCAAAAAGAGAGGATAGACACCGCCATCCGCCACCTGGAGCTGGCTATCGAGTTCAAAGGTGAATGGGTGGCGGTACGGGAGATGCGCAAGCAACTGGCCTGGTATGTGAAAGGGCGCCCCGGCGCATCCGAAATGCGTTCTCAGTTGAACCAGGCTTCCAGCAAGGCAGAGCTCCTGGGCATCCTGCAATCTTCGCTGTTATAGGAGATTTAGGCGCCGCTAGACCAATCCCGGCGACTGCATCCTATGCCGTTCCTAACAGGGGTATCTGATTAAGATTCCACGCCATCAGCTGGTCTGAGTTGCTGCCCCGCCTCCACCGCGATTCCCGCCTTTTCAAGGGATATTAGGCTCCCCTATCAATGCCCCCCGGACTTTGTTATAATTTTATCGATAATGTGCTCATGATTGTGCTCAAGGAGTATACGATATGGATATTGTGCGCATCCAGGATAAAATAATCAGCCGGCAGAAGATCGATGACTCGATCGCCCGAATCCTGCAGCTGCGGGCAATGGGTTACTCACAGCAGGAAGTGGCGGACCGGATGTCGGTGGACCGCACCTTTATCTCCCGTTTGGAAGGGATAGGCGAGTTGCGTAAGGGCAAGACAGTCGCATGTATCGGATTTCCCATCAAGAACAAGCAAGAAATCCAGGCTCTTCTGGAGAAAGAGGGCGTGGACTTCATCATGTTGATGACTGAGGATGAGCGCCTGCAATTCGTGGAACAGCGGTCCGGCAAGGAGATGCTCAACCAATTGATGGACTTGATGGGGCAAATGCATGCCTACGAAGTGGTTATCGCCATCGGTTCGGATAATCGCACCAGGATGATCCAGGGCCTGCTGGATAGTGAAGTGATAAGCATCGAGATCGGGAAGTCGCCCATTACGGAAGACAAATGGGTGGATCCCGACGAAATCCGCAGAACCTTGGCAATTATCAAATCAGCCCGCTGAATGCGAACCGGAACATAGGGAGGCTTGGTTGTGAAACGTATCGTAAGTGTCAGTCTGGGGTCATCCAAACGGGATCACGCGTTTGAAACCGAATTCATGGGAGAGAAGTTCCGGATCGAGAGGATCGGCACTGATGGTGATTGGGACAAAGCCATCCGGCTTATCAAGGAACTGGACGGCAAGATCGATGCTTTCGGCATGGGGGGGCTGGATTTGTATGTGCAGCTGGCCGGCAAGCGTTATGTTATCCGGGATGCCAAGAAATTTATGGCGGCTGCCCAGAAGACCCCGATGGTCGATGGCAGCGGACTTAAAAACACGCTGGAACGCAAATGCATCACCGACATACAGAAGGAAGGCATCTATGATCTGCGGGGCAAAAAGGTTCTGATGGTGAGCGGGGTGGACCGCTTCGGAATGGCGGAAGCTTTTGAAGAAGTCGGCGCCAAGCTGACGGTTGGGGATCTTATCTACACCATCGGAGTCCCCATCCCCCTGCACTCCCTCAATAGTTTGCGCATCGTAGGGCGATTGGTGGCCCCGATAGTAGTGCGGCTGCCTTTTGACATGCTGTACCCGACCGGCAAGAAACAAGAAGAAATTATCCCCAAGTATTCGAAATATTATTATGAAGCCGACGTCCTGGCTGGCGATTTCAATTACATCAAACGCTATCTGCCGGAAAACCTGACCGGCAAGATCGTCATCACCAATACTACTACCAAGGATGATCTGTTGCTCCTCAAGCAGCGAGGGATAAGCAAGGTCATCACCACCACCCCGGACATGGGCGGACGCTCTTTCGGCACCAATGTTATCGAGGCCCTCATGGTAAGCTTGATGGGTAAACCGTTGGAACAGATAAGCCCGGACGACTATTTCGCCATGTTGGAGGAGCTGAACCTGAAGCCGGGGGTAACAGATTTAACGAATTGGAACGCTTGAGACGAGTTTTTCCGGGATGGAGAAAGTAAATAGCTCGATACTGAAGTGATGTTTAAGTCAATAGGCCGGGATTGAAGGGATACCGCCCATAGCGGCATAGCAGAGCCATTTCTTGACAAGGCAGGGTGATGTCTCTATAATTATGGCATTGCCCCCCGACCAACCGGTGGGGGGGACAATAAGCCGTGGACAGGCCTTCTGGATGGGCTTGATACGAGAAGACTCCTCGAATTTCATACATTTGCGCACGCCTGTAAGTATGCTCCCAATGAGCTTTTACAGGACATTTATGTTAGGAGCGGTGTTTATGGCAGAAAGAGAAGAGAGAGAGATAGTCTTAACCAAAGAAGGACTGGCCAAACTCGAAGCGGAGTTGGAGACCCTGAAATCAGTGCGCCGGGAAGAAGTTGCGGAGCGCATCAAACAGGCCATCGCTTTTGGTGATATAACCGAGAATTCCGAGTATGAAGATGCCAAGAACGAGCAGGCCTTCATCGAGGGTCGGATAATGTCCCTGGAACAGACCTTGAAAAAGGCTCGCTTGATGGAGGACGGTGAAATCCGCACCGATGTGGTGTCGTTGGGTTCGCGGGTCAAGCTCAAGGAGATGAAATCAGGCCGGGAGATTATGGTGACCCTGGTATCTTCAGTGGAATCCAAGTTGCGGGACGGGAAAATATCCGATGAGTCACCGGTGGGTAAAGCCATCATGGGCAAGTCGGTCAAGAGCACCGTGGCGGTGGAGGCACCGGCCGGCACTATCAAATACAAGATACTCAAGGTGGAGAAATAGAAATCTCCAGCCGGGATGAAGGAAGCGAGTGAATGTCAGAACAGGAACTTAGTATAAGCGAATTGAAAAAAGTCCGTTTGGACAAGCTCCAGGAGTTGCGCGATCTGCAGATAGATCCCTTTGGAAGCCGATTTGAACGGGATAGCAGTGCCCAACAGATAGTGGATAATTTCGATACCATGGAAGGCCAAAAGGTGCGATTGGCTGGACGGATAATGTCCAAGCGCCGCCATGGCAAAGCGGGATTTGCCAATCTGCTGGACCTTTCCGGGGACATACAGTTGTATTTCCGCAAGGACGATGTGGGTGAAGCCGATTATGAGTTGTTCAAGAAGCTGGATATGGGAGACATTCTTGGTGTCGAGGGTTTGGTCTTCCGCACCCAGAAGGGCGAGATCAGCGTGCACGTGGAGAGTTTTACATATCTGAGCAAATCCCTTAACCCCCTGCCGGAGAAATGGCACGGCCTCAAGGACATCGAACTGCGTTACCGGCAGCGCTACGTAGACCTCATCGTCAACCCCGAGGTGCGGGCGGTATTTATCCAACGCAGCCAGATCATCAAGGAGATTCGCAAACACCTGGATGAGTTGGGTTTCCTGGAAGTGGAGACCCCCATGATGCAACCCATCGCCGGGGGAGCTACGGCTCGTCCGTTCATTACCTACCACAATACGCTGGAGATGGACTTATACCTGCGCATCGCCCCGGAACTCTACCTTAAGAGGTTACTGGTCGGGGGGATGGAGAAGGTCTACGAGATCAACCGCAGTTTTAGAAATGAAGGCATCTCTACCAAGCACAACCCCGAGTTCACCATGCTGGAGTTGTACCAGGCCTATGCCGACTATGAGGTCATGATGGACCTGACCGAAAATCTGATAACCAGGGTGGTGGACAAGGTGTTCGGCACCATGGTGGTAGAATTCGAAGACCAGGAGATCGACTTCACGCCGCCCTGGCCCCGGATAACCATGCTGGAGGCAATCCAAGAGTGTACCGGATTGGATTTCGGCCAGATCAACGGTGACCCGGAAGCACGGCGGGCGGCAGAGCAATTGGGGCTGGAGGTCGAGCCCCACCAGACCCGGGGGGAGATCATCAACGAAGTATTTGAAACCTTCGTGGAAAAAACCCTGGTCCAGCCGGTATTCGTGTACGGTCACCCGGTGGAACTGTCCCCGCTGGCCAAACGTAACGCTGCTGATCCCCGCTTTACCGACCGTTTCGAGGTCTACATTATGCAAC
>JAQVXF010000111.1 GCA_028709355.1 Syntrophomonas sp. | reverse complement strand
ACATTGCCCTTATTTAAGTACAGGATGGGTTTTATCTGCAGGATCGAGCCCAGCAGCGCCGCCGCTCCACCTATCCGCCCGCCCTTTTTTAGGTATTCGAGGTTGGCCGGAACAAAATAGAGACCGGCCCGGGCTTGAACTTCTCGGGCTACAGTCACTGTCTCTTCCAGGGATCGGCCGGACCGGGCCGCTTGGGCGGCTGCCAGTACCATAGCTCCCATGGCCATGCAGGTGGTGCGGGAATCGATGATCTCGATACGGGCCTGGGGATGATCCTGGAGAATGGCCTGCCGGGCTGCGTAAGCGGATTGACAGGTACCGCTGAGTTCTGCGGAGATGAATATGGCAGCCACCTCATGACCTTGGCCAATGATGCGTCGGAAAACCGCTTCCATATCTCCCTGGGAAGGCTGGGAGGAGGTGGGAATGACTCCCTCCCGGTCGATTTTACTGTAAAAATAGCCATAGTCGACTTCGGTTTCCTTGAAGGACTCGTCCGGGAAGATCACTGACAAGGGCACGATGGTCAGGTCCAGTTCTCTCTGCAAATCGGCAGTGATGTAGGCAGTACTGTCGGTCACGACTTTTACGCTCATAATGTCCTCCCTTTCATTATTGCCACCATAGTTCGAGATGCGCTCCCCTTCTTCCTGCTTTTCCCCTCCATGGGTGGTTGCGTATGCAGACTTCATAAATATTATGGTAATATGATGTGACTATCAGAGAGGACAGCGGCACTGACCCAGCCCGGCCGCAGTCGCAACCAAAATGAGGGGGATTAGTGATGGAAAAACAACCCACTTCCCGTACCTGCTTCATGTGCGGGCGGCAAAACCATATAGGACTGCAGATGACCTGGTACAATGATTACCGAGCCCAGCAGATCAAAGCCGAGGTGACTGTGCCGGAGCATTTCAACGGTTACCCGGGAGTGGTCCACGGCGGTATAGTAGCCGCCATCCTGGACGAGACTTCGGGTCGGTCACTGATGTTGAACCGGGCCTTCGAGGAGATGTTCATAACCACCAAACTGGAGGTCAAGTATCACCAGCCCACCCCCACCGACCAGCCCCTGACCGTAACCGGTTGGATAGTGAAACGGTTCAGCCGGTTTGCCCGGGTGGCGGCGGATATCCGCCTGGCCGACGGCAGCCTGTGCGCGGAATGTGAAGCTACCGTAGCCCGTCCCCCCCGCAAGTTCATGGAGTTGAGCGGGTGGGAGAAAGAAAAGCAGCACTGGCGGGTGGATGAGTAAGGCCGGGCGGCGACCAGTCACTGTCGTCGCCAGGCAGCAGCAGCCCTTGCAATTGGGGCAGCACTCCCTTATACTTAGACCAGGTGGCGGAGAGCTTAGGATTCCTAGTATCTTGGGTTAAATGACACTTGGTTGCCTTCCCACTATTTGGTTCTTTTTTAAATAAATCGGTTCACTTGCACAGGTGGTTCGTATCGAGTCATTCGAGTTTGAAAGAGGTTATCAGTTCTGGAATAGGAGCTTCAATGTCTTTCTCCGCCACCTATATATTAATAATAGATAAGGATGAATATCCTCACGAGTTAAGCTCTTGGAGGATATTTTTTTGCCCGTGGATCGGTTTTGCTCTGAGTGGCGTGTGGTTATAATTTAGGCGAGGTGATGAATGTGAATAAGGAAATTGAGCAAGTGGCCCTGATGTTGAAGACCTCCCGCAATACGGTGGTGGTGACTGGCGCCGGGATCAGCACTGAAGCGGGGATCCCTGATTTCCGCGGTGAACATGGCATATACCGTCAGCTGGGGGAAGATCGGGTAATGCAGATCATAAATATCGACTGCTTCCGCAGCAATCCCGACCACTTCTACCTCTTCTACCGCAAACATTTTCATTCCTATGCCCATGTCCGACCCAGCCCCGCCCATCTGGCGCTGGCCCAATTGGAAGGGCAGGGATTGGTCAAGGCGGTAGTGACCCAAAATATCGACGGTCTCCACCAGAAGGCGGGCAGCCGGAGGGTGGTGGCCATCCATGGGACCGCCGACCGCTATGTATGCACCAATCGGGCTTGCCAGGAAGTTTATGATCAAGATTATGTGGACACCTATCCCCTGACTGTCCCCTGCTGCGAACAATGTGAGGAGGCTCTAAAGCCGGATGTGGTATTGTTCGGTGAGCCCATCAAAAACTACTACGATGCCTTGGAACTGATAACAGGAGCCCACCTGTTGATCGTCATCGGCTCGTCGCTGACCGTCTATCCCCTGGCTGGGTTTGTGAGGGACTACTGTAACTCCAACAAGGATCTGCTTATAATCAATAAGGGACCCACCCAGATGGACTATGCTGCCACCCTGAAGGTTGATGCGGGCCATACCGGGGATTTCCTGGGTCGGGTACTGGATCGCATCTAATAGAGTTGTCCTGGCAGGGGTGTTTGGATGAGAGACAGGAAATGGGTGACGATGAGGGCGGTGAGCCCCCAGATCACATGTTCCTGCCAGATATAGAAATGTTGGGGGTAATTGGCCTGTCGGAAGGGATACTCTCGGCCCTGTGGTATGAGTTCGTAGGGGAAGTCGTCGGGGGCATCCATCTTGAAGGCCAAATTCTTACGCAGCGGTTTATTGTGAAGCAGGTAATCCACCGGCACATAGAAGATCGATTCCACCTCATCTGGATTGATGCAGATGCGTTCACTGTTCTTGATAAGACCCAGGTACGGGTAGATTATGGCGCTGAAAGGGGTGATCACAATATCCAGCGGTGCGATCACCTCAATATCATCGATCTCTAGTCCCAACTCCTCGCAGGTTTCCCGGACGGCGGTCATCTCTGTACCATTATCGTTGGATTCGATGCCGCCTCCAGGAAAGCATATCTCGCCCGGTTGCCGGAAGAGATGGGGGGCTCTTTTTTCAAACAGGATGCAGAGTTCCCCGGTCACTTCCACCAGCGGTAAAAGGACAGCGGATCGCGTTGCCTGCTGGTGACCCATTATTTGCCGGCGGCGTTCTCGCAGAGCCTCGATATTATCGGGCAACATGTTCTTCTTCCTTCCAGTAACGTTCCAGTGACGTTGAATCGGGCTTTAGCCACAATCAATATTTGGGGATTTGGACCTTGCTGACCATCATGAATGACAAGAAGAGAACCAGCAGCAGGGCCGGGTACTCGTTCATATTGGAACCCAGCATGGAAAGCAGGGCCATTAGGAAGCCAGCCATGGTGATAGGCAGACCTATAAAATAATCACTGATATTCAGGACATTAAAGCGGGCCAAACGGAAAGCACCGCACATTATATAGACCAAGGTGGCTGCCACGCCTATCAGCAGGGGCAATTCATAGAGCAACTGGGCGTAGATCAGGATAGCTGGAGCCACCCCGAAGGAAACCAGGTCGCACAGAGAATCGAGTTGTTTGCCCATGTCCGACATTATGCCGTACTTTCTGGCCACTCTCCCATCGATACCATCCATGAAGACAGCACACAGGATGAATATGGCTGCCACCAGGTAATTGTTTTCCAGGGTCTGGATCAAAGCCAGTGAACCGAATATGATATTGATAAGGGTTATGGTATTGGCACTGCCCTTTCTATTCATCAAGCCTTGCAATCAGGGACTCCCCTCCTCTCACCTTCTGTCCCGGAGCGACCAATATTTCAGTTCCGGCGGGCAGATATAGCTCGGTACAAGATCCGAAACGGATCAGCCCGAACCTCTGGCCCCCCGCCAGAGTGTCGCCTGGCTGTACCCAGCACACCAACCGCCGGGCCACCAAGCCGGTCACCTGTACCACCAGGACCTTGCCCCATTGAGTAGCCAGGCCCACATAGTTGCGGGCGTTTAATATCCCGGCTTCATCCCGGTAAGCAGCCAGATAGCGCCCCGGCACCTTCTGCACCCATTCCACCCGGCCGTTCACCGGCGCACGGTTGATATGAACGTTGAACAGGCTCAGGAAGATCCTCACCCGGACCACTTCCGCCTGGATATACTCAGTTTCGGTGACGTTGACCACGTCCATAACTCTTCCATCGGCCGGGGCCACCACACTGCCCTGCTCTCCAGGTATGCGCCGTTCCGGATTGCGGAAAAAAAATATGCTGAACAGGGTCAAAACCAATCCCAACAGGGCTGCATAATCATTCACGAACACATACAGCAGCCAGGTCACGAGGGCGAACAATAATATGAATGGCCAGCCTTCACGTGCCACTGGTTCACTATGGGACATAATCTGCTCCTGTTTCGGTCTTATTCTGAAAGGCTTGGAGGAGGGCCGAAATTCTCGCTAACAAGCCATATCTAGATAATTGTAGCTCATAACGTCACAATATGTAACAGAACATATGTACGGAAAGGGTGCGAATCAAACGGCGGCGGCCTTTAACGAAACCAGGTCCCAGGGTCGGGGCATTGCTCCGCTCAAGTCCAGCACCAGTTCAGCATGATGAGGGTGGGGGTGGTAGACGAATAGCAGTTTCACTTCCAGGCTCCGCGCTTCTCCCCCGGGCAACCTGAGATATTCCAGGTGGAGCAACTTTTTGATCTCCCGGGGCGGCCGTCCTGCCAAAGTCGGTAACCAAAGACTGATGAAATCACGGTCCCGGGCGTAACTATAAAGGCGCTCATTGATGTCGGCCGGATTATGGCTGCAGAGACCGTCGGGAAGGGTATAACGATGATGCTTGAGCAAGTAATCGTACTTGAGCAGCTCTTGGATCGGGGCCAGATGAAGGTGGTGCTCATCATCGATAAATCTGCTCAGATAGGTATAGAGAGCTTCCTGGCTTTGCCCCCTGCCCCACCAGCCGTGGTGCTCCCAGTAGCCGGCCAAA
>JAQVXF010000110.1 GCA_028709355.1 Syntrophomonas sp. | reverse complement strand
GTTCTCAAAGATAGTCTCAACTATCACACTGGTTCCTGGGACTGTGGCCAGCAATGCCATCATTTGGGCTTGCATATCGGTCGGAAATCCCGGATAAGGCATGGTCTTGATATCGGTGGGCCGATAAGGAAGTCCTCCCACTACCCGCAGCCCTCCCGACCAGGGAATCACTTCTACACCTATCTCGGTTAGTTTTGCCATCAGGGGCTGCAGGTGCTCGACCACTACGTTCTCTATCCATACATCCCCCCGGCTGATTGCCCCCGCGACCATGTAGGTGCCCGCTTCTATGCGGTCCGGTATGACCGTGTGTTCAACGCTGCGAAGGCGCTCAACCCCTTCCACGCGGATGGTATCCAGACCTGCCCCCTTCACTCGGGCTCCCATGCGGTTAAGAAAATTCTGCAAGTCCACTATCTCCGGTTCCCGGGCAGCGTTACGTATGACGGTACTCCCGCGTGTCAAGGCGGCAGCCATCATAATGTTTTCCGTTGCCCCGACGCTGGGTATATCCAGCATAACCTCTTTGCCCTGAGCTGCGATCGCTTTACCTATCATGAGCCCATGTTCTTCACTGATCTGGTATCCCAAGCTGCGGAAACCTTTTATGTGCAGGTCCATGGGGCGAGAGCCGATAGCACATCCGCCCGGGTATGCTATCCGGGCATCTTTGAAGCGCCCCAGCAACGGACCCATGATAAGGTTGGAGGCTCTCATCCGCCGGGACAGGTTCTCAGGCAGCTCGCCGCTCCCTGCTGAACCCGCATCAATAACCAACACATTGGCTTCCCTTTTGACTTTGGCACCCAGCAACTTCAGCGCCTCGGACATTACATTTATGTCTTCCAGCTCTGGGACTTCCGTTAAAATAACCTCTCCGCTGCACATCAGACTAGCAGCCATTATGGGCAGAATAGCGTTCTTGGAGCCACTGATCTCCACCAGGCCCTTTAGCGCTTTTCCACCCTTGACCAGCAATTTATCCATCATTGAAACCTCCATCGAATGGACGCCACGGTGGCCTGCTATATCCGCTCAGCCAGGCGTAAACCTGCTTTCCAAACATCACCGGCCCCCATCGTGATGAAAAGGTCGTCGCTCTTAAGATTCTCAGCCAGATAGTCTTCGGCATTTTCCATGCTGGGTATGTACAAGGCTTTGCACCCGGCTCTGATCGCAGCCTGGTAGATCAATTCCCCGCTGACATTTTCGATAGGAGCTTCCCCGGCAGCGTAAACCTCGGTTATCAATACCAGATCAGCTTCCAGAAAGGCTTCCCCGAATTGTTCTGCCAGCAATTTGGTACGGGTATAACGGTGAGGCTGAAACAACACCACGAGCCGCAGCTGGTGGAACTGCCGGGCTGCCTTGATGGTAACCATGATCTCGGTGGGATGGTGGGCATAATCATCAACAATCGTGATTCCATTTACTTGAGCCATGACCTCAAAACGTCGTTTGGCTCCCGGAAAAATCTGCAAAGCTTCTTCAATCCGGGCAAAATCCATCCCAATCTCCATGGCCACTGCCGTCGCAGCGACGGCATTTAGTGCATTATGCCTTCCGGGGATTGATAATCGCATCAGGCCCAAATGTTTCTGACCATGGTAGATGTCAAAGGATGAGCCCATCCCTTGCGGCACCCAGTTGGTGAAATAGTAGTCCAGGTCGGTATCTCCTTGATGGCCTTCACCATACATGAGTGTACGGGTCGATAAACCTGCACATATTTGACGCAGTAATTGATCTCCCCCATAAATCAGAGCAAAACCTCCTGGTATAATCTGCTCAAGGAACTGGCGGAAAGCCGCCTGAAGCCTATCCATGGACTGATAGTAATCGAGATGGTCATTTTCGATATTGGTTACTATGGCTACATAGGGCCTTATTTCCAGAAACGATGCATCGCTCTCATCGGCTTCGGCTACGAAGTACTGGTTGGCTCCCAACCGGGCATGTAGCTCGGTACCCTGGATCTCCCCGCCGACTATCATGGTAGGATCCAAGCCGCAACCTGCCAGCGCACAGTAGAGCATGGAAGTCGTAGTGGTCTTGCCATGAGCCCCTGCTACCGCCAAGCCCAGGCGCTCGTTTACCATTCGAGCTAGCATCTGTCCTCTCTTGATTACTGGAATATTTCTGGCCCGGGCGGCCAACAACTCGGCATTATCGGCGGGAATGGCCGAGGAGATAACGACCAGGGAGACCCCTGCCTTCAAGTTGGAATCAGCATGACCTTGGTATATTGTTACCCCCATCTTTTCCAGTTGAGCGGTTATCGCATTGGCCTGCAAGTCAGAACCGCTTACTTTAACCCCCTGCTCCCGGAGCACCTGCGCAATACCACTCATACCTGCGCCCCCGACTCCCACCATATGTACCCATACCTCAGACTCAGCGGTCATTAATCCATCTCCTTTGATTCGCGGAATATCTCATTCTTCAGGGGCTATCGGATCAGCATCTGATTATTTTGATTCATCCCGGTCATGTCAATTGCCCTCAGTTGCAGATGCTGAATAAACCAAACATACTTTTACAATGCCAATATCTGATCAACAATATCATTGAGAGCATTAGGCCGGGCTTCTTTCTGCATATTCCGACCCATCTCCTCCAATTTGGCCGGATCCCTGCGGAGACCCTCAACGACTTTGTACATACTGTCACCATCCAGGAATTCATCTATTATCATCTCGGCCGCCCCCTTGGCAACCAAAGCCCGGGCGTTTTTCTCCTGATGATTCTCAGCAGCATAAGGATAAGGAACGAAAACCGCCGGTAAACCGAGCAGCTCCAGTTCGCAGACAGTCCCTGCGCCAGCTCGACAAACCGCCAGGTGAGCGGCTGCCAAGGCTGTCTCCATGTCAAACTTGTAGGGAACCATCTCCAAACCACACTTCAATGCCTTCACATCCGTTTTTTTCTCCAGACTCATCTTCATTTCCTCATATCCAGATTCACCGGTAATCCAGATAAAATTCATATCCGTATTGCGATACCGGTCAATCACCGGTATTATAGCCTGGTTGATGCTGGAAGAGCCAAGGCTGCCGCCGAAAGCGAGCAGGGTAAACTTGCCGGCCGGGCGGGCAATGCTGCCCTCCTTGTACATAGCCAGGATTTCCTTGCGCACCGGCAACCCGGTTACGATCACGTTGGCTCCATCCAAATATTGACTCGCCTCGGGAAATGTGAGCAAAACCCGATCTACACGCTTGGCCAGATTGCGGTTGGCCAAGCCTGGAATGGCGTTCTGCTCATGGATCACGGTGCGAACATCCATGAAAGTACCTGAGAACACAACTGGGAAGGATACATATCCGCCCGTCCCGATTATGATGTCAGGCTCAAAACTCTTGATGATCTCTCGGGCTTGCAGGAAACTGCCTGGAAATTTGAGGAGTGTCTTCCCCGACTTGAGCATCGATGAGCGGTCAATGCCGGTAATATCAACGGTCTTAAAGGGTATGCCACTGCGGGGAACGATCTTGCTTTCCAGTCCTTTAGCAGTCCCAACATATAACAGTTGAACATCAGGAATCCTATTTTTCAGTTCGCCGGCTATCGCCAGGGCGGGGTAGATATGACCTCCGGTTCCACCACCAGTGAGGATTATTCTCATTTATGACTCCTCCCTTAAGTATGCGTACTGTATCTAGAGATATTCAGCAGCAGACCAACCATGATCATGGTGAACAACAGTGAAGTGCCGCCATAACTTATTAATGGCAGGGTAATACCTGTTACCGGCAACGTCCCGGTCACCACGGCGATATTGACCATCGCCTGGAACACAATCGTGGTGGTAAGTCCGGCCGCCAACAGCCTGGAAAAATCATCGGGAGCATTTAAGGCAATTTTATACCCTCGCCAGGCAAAAAGCAAAAACAGGGCCACCACTGCGGTGCAGCCGATAAACCCTAGTTCCTCACCCAATATGGCAAATATAAAATCGGTGTGCTGTTCGGGCAAGTAGAAAAACTTCTGGCGGCTGCGGCCCAAGCCCATGCCGAACAGTCCCCCCGATCCCAGTGCGTACAGCGATTGGATGGTCTGGAAACCTTCATCACTGGCATACTTCCAGGGATTCAAGAAGGCTACTACACGCTCCATCCGGTATGGAGCAATGGCGATGGCTGCGCCAACCGCCCCCAATCCCGACAGCATTATCAATCCCAGGTGGGACCATCGGGCACCCGCCACCAGGAGCATGAAGAAGACCGTGGCCGCAATGGTGAAGGCAGTTCCCAGGTCGGGTTGCAGCATGATAAGTCCGCACACCAGTGCTACCATCAGCAGGAAAGGCAAGATCCCGGCTGTAAAAGAAGATATCTTGCTTGTCTTCATCGCCATTGCCTTGGCCATGAACATTACCATAGCCACCTTGGCCAATTCGGATGGAGAAAATCGCATGGGGCCAAGCGCGAACCAGCGACTGGAACCCTTTACATCTGTCCCGAGGGGCGTTACCACCAGTACCAGCAACAAGATGGCCAGAAGCATCAGTGGAACCGCCACATCCCGCAGCACCAAGAAGTTGAAGTTTATCAAGATGATCATCACTGTAAGGCTTATTACCGCCCATATGGCCTGTTTTTTGAAAAAATACAGTGAATCGCCATAATTCAGATTGGCAGTAACCGCACTGGAACTGAAGACCATCACCAAACCAATTCCCAGCAGGGTCAAGGCCGAAATAAGCAGTATTAAGTCCAGCGGTCCCTTTGTTAACCTCAAGGTTTATCCCCCTTCGGAATCATGGGATTGGTTCCTAGGAATAAGGTTGGCTACCTCCTTACAAAAGAGGTCGCCCCTGTCATCATAACTGGCAACCATGTCCAAGCT
>JAQVXF010000109.1:2551-4862 GCA_028709355.1 Syntrophomonas sp. | reverse complement strand
ATCATAAATCCTAAAACAGATGTGATTCCTGAAGCGGATGGGGGTCGCGACGGGGGAAAAGATCCCGGTAGCCATTGGGCAGATTATGGCAAAGAATGCGATGAAGGGCAATTTACCATCGGCTTCATGTTCGAGGCTCTCAAGGGCGGATTCCAGGTAAATACCAATATGGTCGGAAATAAGCGCTACGCTACGGGCTTCTTAAACAATAGGAATGGCTCCCTATCTGTTTATATTTTCAAAGAATACGAAGATGGAAGCCAGAAGACTTTGATCGAACGGCTGGTCGATTATTCCCCATCAGCAATAGTCCCAGTGGTGATCAAATATGACCTTGGCCACTTCCAAGTCTTTTTTAAGCAAATGGATGAGGAGCTATCCCAGCCGTTCATTGATTATACCGATAGCAATCCTTTGCCTTCGGGAAAGATAGACTTCGAATCCCTGAAAGACTCCTCAGTCAACCTAAGCAATGTGGTCACCATATGCTCTTCCTCGCTGGAGCCGCCAGTGACAATGGGGGCTATTCACTTTGAGGAGGGGGATCCCTCCTATCTGATAAACGGAACATCAGATGATCCCTTCGCCCGCTGGGGAGAGGTCCCGGCAAATCAGATCATGGTCACGATTGATATAAATATGAACTTCCAAGAGGCACGGGCTCTTGCCCGGCAACTAGCATCTGGACTCGGAAAAGCCACAAATCAGGAAGCCAATGTGGTGGGCGAGATGGAATTTATCAATCTCTTTCAGATCGAGACCCAAGGCAGGACTCTGGAGGATCTGATCAGGGATATTGACTTTGCCAAATCCTATAGCTCACAAATCTTTGGTGCCTTCCCTAATCAGCAGATATATCCAGAGCATTCCCCGCGGGACCTGGAGAGTTCAGTCTATTCCAATGAGGCTCGCGGAAAAGGATATCAGATGATTGGCGTCCAGGATGCATGGAGGCGGATAAATAGCTATAATAAGCAATTTTCCAAAGTTGTGGTGGGCGTAGTTGACGACGGCATCTACCTTGGAGATGGACAATTCGACAACCAGCAGATTGATACATCAATAAAGATATATCAAAATCCTCCCTGTTGTGAATTGTCTTCCCACCTGTCAGAATTCCCCATACCCGGCAGCCACGGCACCGGAATTGCGAGCATTCTGGCAGCAGATGCAGATAATGGCTTGCAGGGTATTGCATCTTGCCTTCCTAAGGACAAATTGAAGATCTTTATGATCAATATATCGAGAAATGGAGGTGGATTTGTTACCAGCAGCATGCTGGCATTTCAATATGAGATCCAAAACGGATCATCCATAATCAGTTGCTCGATGGGAAAAACCTTCGAGGTTGATCCTGGAGCTGCAAAAATGTATGATAGCTTCTTCACCAAGCTGGCAAACAATACCACATTTGATAGCGTTCTATTCATCTTCAGCGCTGGCAACGAAGGGATATCCCCAAAGGGAGAAGAGAGGATTCCTAATGGTCTGCCAATTAACAAGAGTTTGTCAAACGTTATCACAGTGGGCAATATATTAAATGATGGCAATATTTCAGCAGGTCAACCAATTGAAGCTGGAACGGATCTGGCACCAGCATCAAAGAGCAACAAAGCAGGTCGATCTTATGAGGTGACCCTTGCTGCACCTGGAGAGCAATCTGTTTGGGGAGTGTATAATAATAAAATTCAGAATTATTGGGGTGGGACTAGCATGGCCACACCCCATGTAACTGCGGCTGCTGCTCTAATACGATCTATAGATCCTTGCTTGACTGCCGGGGAGATAAAAGCGATCATAATAAAGACCGCTCACAATCAAACCGGGAATACACCGGCCTCGCAGGAGTTGGGGGGGAGAATTCTTGCCATAGATAAAGCCCTGAATGAGACCATCCGCCAGAGAAGTCCAAAATATTGCATGCCCTTTTTGAATGGAGAGTCCATCTTCCTTCCGGGTGATTATAATACATATGATGAGATATATGGAAGCAAGGAAAGTTCGGTACAGCCCGTCTTACCTGTTACTGTCAAGCCTTCTGTGCAGCCTTCCTCGGGACTGAGCACTACCATTACCATCATCTCAACCCAATACAAAGGGTATACTATCCAAGTTGATGGTCAGACAATCGGCACGGAAGGACAAGGGCAGGATGCCTTGGATGGAAGATATACTTTTACCGTGGCCGGAAACCAGCAGCACCAAATAAAAGTGGATCATCCCATGAATTGGAAGCGGTGGCAGTACTTCTACAATGCAGGAGAGACCATAGTTTATGACTTCTAGTTATCGGCATTAAAATCAATAATAG
>JAQVXF010000109.1:0-2541 GCA_028709355.1 Syntrophomonas sp. | reverse complement strand
GGGATATGCTATGAGGAATAAAGCGATATGCATGTGTATTCTTTTATTCTCAATTGGATTGGCTCAATGCAGTACTCTTAATGTCAGTCAAAATTCCAGCATTCAACTGCAGGTGGACAGCTCCAGCCCAGGCGATAATATTCTAGTTGGCAATGGGACGTTCTATGAGAACATAATAATAAATAAGTCTGTTATTCTTCGCAGCATAGGTGATACTGTCATTGATGGTCTGGACAATGGCAGCACAATAATACTAGCTGCAGATGGAGTAATTTTAGAGGGATTAAAAATAAAGAATTCAAGCAGTGAAGGAATAAATATTATATCAAATAATAATACTTTGAAAAATAATATAGTTGATGATTGCCAGATCGGCATAGTTATCAGCGACTCTAAAGGCAATATGATAGAAGCTAATACAATCAGAAATAATAAGGATTGCGGTGTCGTCCTTCAAAATTCCAGCAATACCGTCCTAAATTATAATTACATAAGCAATAATGCAGGATATGGCTTGGAAATTAATGATGGTCTAGATAATTTAATTAAAGGAAATAACGTTAGCCATAATGGTGGCGATGGTATATACATCAAGAATTCTAAGATAGACAATATTTCAGAAAACATGCTATTGAATAACAGTAACGGCATTTTTCTCTATGAGGCGACAGAGAGCGCAATTAAGAGCAATTCAATTGAAAATAGCAGAGAAAATGGTGCAAAAATATATAATTTATTAAATGGATCTTTTAACAGCAATTACCTGTATAATAATTTAAAAGATGGGACCTATATATCCAACAGTCGATTAAATATGATCAAAGGAAATGACGCCAGCAATAATGGAGATGACGGCATATATATTGAAAAGTCTGACAATAACATGATTTTGGCGAACCAAGCTCACAATAATAAAAATGTAGGCATATACCTAAGAAAACTTGGGAATAGCACAATCAAAGGCAACAAAGCACTCAATAATACAATAGGTCTTGCCTTCTACGATTCAAGCAACAATTCAATCCTGGAAAACATTGTGAATATCAATCAGAGAGGAGTTTCGCTTCGAAAATCTTTACATAATATAATATCAAATAATGATATTGACCATAATAAAATAGGATTATATTTAAACAGATCAAACTACAATTTAATTGGAGAGAACACCTTTGACAACAACGAGGTTGGCCTTGCCATCAATGTATCCACCAATAACACATTAGAGAACACGACTTTTACGAATAACGATTATAACGTGATCATCAATGAACATGAAGTAATCTCTTTAAATCAGCTCTGGAAGAACATCATTGTTCAGCCAAACCAGATCGGAATGGATGATTTTAAAGAGACCCCAAATATGGGGGCAGCCTCTCCTGGCTCAGGTGGGAGGACAAGTAATGATGGCGGGTCAGGCCCCTCAATATCTATATCAATTCAATCCATATGCGATGCTTACTTCGACAGTCTTGGTGCGGGAAAGATGCTCTTAAATGCTCCAGATAAAATGAACCAATCAGAGTCATACACCGTTGAGGCATATGTACCAAGGAACTATACATTGAACTTGAGTTCCGACCCCAGCCTTACCGGAGTTGATCGCTGGTTTAACTTGAGCAAGGTTGGAGAATATATGGGACTCAAGTTGGAGGGAGGCTCGGCTTTTGCTATCGATCCCGCTGAGGAGGTGGAACAGTATATACCAAATGGGCAGATCGGCACCTGGACCTGGGAGGTCACCCCTCAATCAGCAGGTGAACAGAAGCTGACACTAAAAGTGACTACTTACTATAAACATTCTTTTGATGAAAAAGGCATTCCGGCGTCTGCATCTTTCCACAGGGACGTTGAAGTGACGCCCAAGGAGATAGTGGTTCAAGTTAATGAAACTCCTACAATAAAAGAAGCATTTAATGATACCATAGCTATAGCAGGTGGCATAGTAGGCCTTGTCATTAGCATCCTAACCCTGTTCAAGCTTTATGCAGAGGTATCCAAGCGGAAAAAAGAATAGCTTAAGGCAAAAAAAGCTCTAATTAGCACCATTTTTCCGATAATCATACATGGATTTGCGACGCGCGGAGCATTTACACCTGCTAAAATTCTCATCTTTAGAGGTGGTTTCGCCGCATGATTGAAGCGCTTGGTTCATTTCTCGATCAGAACCTCTTCCAGCGGCCTTCTGCCCGAATGCCCCCCCTCCGAGGCGGCATACCCCAGCCGGAAGGTCTGCTGCACCACCCTCATCTTTGAACTGGCGGGCAGCAGAGCGGCCAGCCTGTCCCTCATCTGCCGCACCTCCAGGGGCTGGCTCATGGGATGCAGGCCCAGCCCCTGTGATGCAGCCGCCAGCCAGAGCCTCTCCAGCGCCCGCCCCGCCTTGACCGATGAGAGGTTGTCGTTTTCCGCCGTACAGATAAATCCAATGCAAGGAGTGCTGTTGATCAGCTCGGAGTCCTTCTTTGTCTCTTCCGGCCCCACATCCAGGAAGACCACAGCCAACTGAGCCAGCTTGGCCTCCAAACCCCTGGGCCCCATCAC
>JAQVXF010000004.1 GCA_028709355.1 Syntrophomonas sp. | reverse complement strand
TTTCTTCCACCTCAGCCATCAGCAAATCCAATCCCGGTTGCCCCAGCACAGTCTTGATCATCTCCCGACCATACTCATGTTTGTCCGCTTGAGCCCTCATGGCCTGGACTGCCGGCCCTTTTCCGGTGTTTATCATGCGCATCTGAATGCTGGATTTGTCGATGTTTATTCCCATCTCGCCCCCCAAAGCATCAATTTCCCGCACCAGTTGGGCTTTTGCGGGACCTCCGATGGATGGATTGCAGGGCATCAACGCTATGTTTTCCACGCTCATGGTAACCGATAGGGTCTGACAATTCATTCGGGCCGCTGCCAAAGCTGCCTCACATCCAGCATGGCCAGCCCCTATCACGATCACTTCATATTTACCTGCTTCATAAATCATCTCTGTCACCTTACTTACCTATACAAAATTCATGGAATATCCGGTCAATGATATCTTCTTTCAGGGTTTTTCCACTAATCTCACCGAGAGTTTCAAGCGCTCCCCAGACATCGACTGCCAGGCAGTCCAATGGAACCTTGCCTATCGTCCGTCGTGTTCCGCTAACTAGCTTCTGGGTGCGCTCCAGAACATCCTTTTGCCGAAGGTTTATCATTATGTCGAACCCATCCTCAGGCACTTTGCCGGTCAGGACTCTTTTTTCTATCTCCCTTTCCAGATCCTCCAATCCCACATCCTTCACTACAGAACCTCTGATAACATTCACCCCGGGAAAAATGCGCTCCAACTCCGTCGAGCTTATCAGCTTCCTCTCCAAATCATCCTTGTTGACGAGGATGATAACCCGTTCCCGGTCTACCATCCTATAAATATCCAAATCCTCCTGGGTGATCCCCTCCGCCGAATCCAGCATGAAGATCAGCAAATCAGCTCTTTCAATTACCTCCCTGGATCTTGTCACCCCGATCTTCTCGACGAAATCTTCGGTGAATCTGATTCCCGCGGTGTCCATCAACTTAACTGGTATGCCCCGGATATTGATATAGTCTTCCACGACGTCTCGAGTCGTCCCCGGTATATCTGTGACTATAGCCTTTTCCTTACCGAGAAGGGCATTCAGCAGGCTTGATTTGCCCACATTGGGTTTTCCACAGATGACCACCTCGACTCCAGCTCGAAATACTTCATTGCGGCGTCCAGCATCCAGGAGTTTTTCCAATTTATTCTCTACAACCCCCAAAATCAAAGCGACTTCATCAGAATCCAATTCACCCACCTCTTCTGGAAAATCAATACTAGCCTCGACCATCGCGTTGACTTGGAGAAGATTTTCTTCTATCTCATCTATGAAGTGGGTTTTCCCTTCCAACTGCCGTACGGCCAGTTGCAATCCCCGGTCGGTCTTGGCTCGAATCACATCTATAACTGCCTCAGCTTGGTTGAGCTCGATCCGGCCGTTTAGGAAGGCGCGCTTGGTAAACTCACCCGGTTCGGCTAATCGCAAGCCTAAATCCAGGCATCTTTGGAGGCACCGTCGCACTGGCAGGCTGCCGCCATGGCAGTTAATCTCCGCCACGTCCTCACCCGTGTAGCTGTGCGGAGCCCTCATGATGCCCATCAATACTTGATCGATGTTTGTGCCATCCTCACCGGTGATCCAGCCTAACGTAAGGGAAAAGCCACCCCTCTTATCCAACTGGCGTCCTTTGACCGGCCGAAATATCTGTGCTATCTGTTCTATAACCCCTTCGCCGCTCAACCTAATTATGCCAACTCCTCCTTCACCCGGGGGAGTGGTGAGCGCAGCAATCATATCTTCCTTCATGTCCCCACCTCTTTGCCTGCTTGTTCCCGTTTTGGAACCCATGTTGCGTTAGTCCTGACTATAAAATGCTTCCTTATTATAATATCACTATCCCGTAGGTGGTTTATCACCCAGATGGCACATTTGTCACAGTATCTATTTATAAAGCCCGTCCACGCAACGTTTGGCACGCTTCGTTTACGGGCTTTACCAATTACTTATATCGATGTGCTTGCCATTACCGCACCCTAAGAAATGGACTATCAGCGTTTAGCAAGGTTATTTCTTAAGTGCTATCACTACTTTGCGGTTAGGCTCATCACCCATTGAATAAGTTACTAAAAGCGGATCCTCCTGCAGAACGGTATGTACTATCCTTCTTTCCTGTGGATTCATAGGCCGCATTATCACATTCTTCTGGGTTTGCTTGACCTTCTCCGACAATCTGAGTGCCAATGCCTCCAGGGACTGCTCCCGCTTTTTCCTGTAGTCCTCAACGTCCAAAATGATGCGCATCTTCTGCTCCCGCTTGCGGTTGACCATTAGTCCAGCGATAAATTGCAGGGCGTTTAGGGTTTCACCTTTGCGGCCGATCAGCAGGCCCATATCTTTGCCCACAATATTTATCCTGGTTACACCGTCATCCCATTCAACACTTTCAATTTGGTATTCGATCTTCATCTTCCCGAGAAGTTCCTCCACTATCTGGCGTGCTTCGTTCTCGGGTTTCTCCAGCACCGAGACCCTAACTATTGCTGGCTTGTTTCCGATTATCCCCAGCAGTCTCTTGCTCGGTTCTTCGATGATCTCCACCACCACATCCTCCAGCTCGCAACCCAACTCGTCTAAAGCTGCTCTAATGGCTTCCTCAACGCTTTTTCCTTTTTTTTCGACTGTTTGGCTTTGCATCTGGTCCTATTCCTCCTTCATCCTTCTGGGGTTTCTCTCCTTCAACGGCCGCGTCCTTTGATGCCATGGGAGCGAGTTCCGGCACAGAATCAACCTGCACTCCCACGCCCGTATCGAGCATAGCCGTTTTATGTGTATAGTTCACATACATCTGCTGCAGGATCCCCAAGGTATTAAACGTGACCCAATACAAGCCCAGTCCGGCTGGCACTGTATAAGTAATATAGCCCATCATAAGCGGCATAAAATACAGCATTGCTCTTTGGGTTGGGTCCGTATTTTGAGTTGTCGAAATCTTCTGCTGCAAATAGGTTGTTAGAGCCGCCAGCAGCGGCAGTATTATCTTTTTCCAATCGGGATCGTTCTTGACCAGGATGGCAATATCACTGATCCAGAGAAAACCCTTGTGGGCCGCGTCAAGATATTGAAAGTTATAAAGTGACTGATAAAAAGCCAGAAAGATCGGCATCTGGACCAAGAGTGGAAGGCAGCCCCCCATCGGATTGACCCCGTGCTCCTTGTATAGCTCCATGGTCTTCTGCTGCAGCGTCTGCTGGTCGTCCTTATATTTTTCTTGAATCCATTTAGCCTTGGGCTGGATTTCCTGCATCGCCCGCATTGATTTCATCTGCTTTTGGGTCAGCGGGAACATGACCAATTTAATCAAAATGGTCATGAATATGATTGCCAGTCCATAACTAGGCATACCAATCTGAACTGTAAAATTATAGGTCAGATTAATTACCTCAGTAAACCATTGAATAAACGCATGCCACAAAATCTTAACCCTGCCCTTCAAGTACAGCTGATTTCAAACCTGTAATAGAAATACCCTTCTCTATGGCACTGGATCGAAGCCCCCGGGATGAAAAGGGTGACACCGGCTGATTCTCTTCACGGTCAACCATCCCCCTCTAATCACCCCATGCGCTTGTATCGCTGCGATGGAGTAGTTGGAACAAGTGGGGTAAAAGCGACAGGCTGGTCTTTTTGTTTTACTTATCTTCTGATAGAGCCTAATAAGGAAAATCAGCGCTTGTCTCACTTATTGGCGACCTTTCTAATCAATCTTAAAATCTCCCGCTCCATTTGTTCAAATGTTGCCTCTTTGATGTTATACCGGGCAACTACAACCAAATTCATTCCCTTTGGCAGGGTCTCCCAGTTTTTACGGATTACTTCCCGGAGCTGCCGCTTGGCCCTGTTCCTGGTTACTGCATTACCAATCTTCTTGGACGTCACTATGCCCACGCGGGTTCCCCAGGAATCGGTGCTTATCGTGAACAATATCAGGTTTTTCCCAACGCTTCGCCGGCCATGCTTGTAAATATAGCCGTACTCTCGGCTATTGTTTATTCTCCGCTCTTTGTGCAACATAAGTAATCCTTCGGATGACCTAAAAATATAGGTGGCAAAGCTACCACCTATGCAGTGAGTTTCTTCCTTCCCTTCAGCCGGCGCATGGCTATAACCTTTCTCCCGCCAGCCGATGCCATTCTCTTTCGAAAACCATGTACTCTCTTTCTTTGCCTCTTCTTGGGTTGATAGGTTCTCTTCATCGGTTTTCTGCCCCCTTAATTTTTCCAGTACCTATTATTATATTTACATAACCATTAGCATGTCAAGAAACACTGGCTTCCTAATTGCTTCTAATAACCGGCAAAATCTGCTACTATATTAAGTGATTTGATATGGTTTCGACAGGTGATTAAACCTACAGATTCCATTACCAAGATGCCGGCAAGGCATCTGCTTGCTTTTCCACTCAATTTTTAGGAGGCCTTTTATGTCTCATGAAATATCCTACGAGTCATTGTTTGAGGAAGTCCTGCAGGCCTTCCGACAGGAGATCGGAGCAACCAGCTTCGATATCTGGTTCGCCGGGGTCGCCTACAATACGTTTCGTGATGACAGTCTTTATATAATGGTCCCCAATGCTCTTACGCGCGAATGGATAGAATCCCGTTATCTGGATCAGCTGCAGCAGAAATTCAGGGAAATCAGCAAAACATTAGTGTCTCTGGCTCTTATCACCGAGCCTTTGGTAGAGAAGGACGGGTTCATATCAAATCTAAATCCCAAGTATACTTTTAATACTTTCGTCGTGGGCAACAGTAACCGCTTTGCGCATGCAGCCTGCTACGCAGTTGGAGAAGCTCCCGCCCGAGCTTATAATCCTCTGTTCATATATGGCGGCGTCGGCTTGGGGAAAACTCACCTTATGCAGGCCATCGCCCACCGTATCGTAGAAAATAGACCTTCCTATTCCGTGGTTTATGTATCCTCGGAACAATTCACTAATGAGATTATTAGTGCTATTCGGGATGATAGCACCCCCGCGTTCCGCAACAAATATCGCAGCGTCGATGTTCTTCTTATAGACGATATACAGTTCCTGGCTGGAAAAGAGCGGACCCAAGAAGAGTTTTTCCACACTTTCAACACGCTTTACGAAAATAATAAACAGGTGGTTATATCCAGCGACCGGCCACCTAAGAACATCCCCACTTTGGAAGACCGTCTGCGCTCCCGCTTTGAGTGGGGCTTGATCACAGATATACAAATCCCTGATCTGGAAACCCGGATTGCTATATTACGGAAAAAAGCCAGTAATGATGCATTAAATATTCCCATGGAAGTACTCGACTATATAGCCAATAATATTGATTCCAATATCCGGGAGTTGGAGGGGGCTCTGGTCCGCTTAGTCGCTTTTGCCACAATAAACAACTTGGAGCTGAATATGTCTACAGCTCAAGAGGCTCTCAAAGATATTATGCCCCCACCAGTTGCCAAGATTATTACTATAGAATGTATACAGAAAGAGGTCTGCAAATATTATAATATCTCCCTAACCGAATTATTGTCCAAAAAAAGGAATAAACAATTGGTTTATCCCCGGCATATAGCCATGTTCCTGTGCCGGAAGATGACGGATGCCTCGTTTCCTCTTATTGGCGATCAATTCGGAGGAAGAGATCATACTACGGTTATGCATGGGGTTGATAAGATAGAAAAGGAGGCCGCCGCAAACCAGTCCTTATGGAATACCTTGGAAAGAATAGTTAAACAATTAGATCCTGGGGCCGCTATTTTATAAGTATTTCTGTCCACATCTTTATCCACCCGCATATCAGCAATACCATCGCCGGTTGCCGGTATTTTTACACAGTAATCACAGTACTACGACTATTACGGCTCTTTGTTAAACAATAATAATTAATATAACGGGAGGACTACCATGAAATTTAATATCGAAAAGAGAGAGATTTCCATCCTCACCACATTAGTACACAGAGCTGCCGCTAGCCGCACGACGATACCTATACTTTCCGGCTTGCACATCAATCTCAGCAGAGAGCAAGGCCTTACTATGACCGCTACCGATATGGAGATTGGAATAAAAGCGTCTACCCTAAACGTTGACATAATAGAAGAAGGAAGTGTTTTGGTAAATGCGAACTACTTCGCTGACTTTATTAAACTACTTCCGGATTCATTGATAACTTTTGAACTCAATCCCAATACCTCAAAATTAGTAATCGGTTATGGTCGATCAGCCAGTCGCCTTAACATATTCCAAGAGACCGAATATCCGGACCTGCCGATTGGGAAAATGGAAACCTTATTTTCAATTCCTCAAAATATTTTGCGGGAAGGGCTACGGAAAACCTCATTTGCAACTGCTACCAGTCATTTCCGCCAGGTATTCACTGGCGTGTTGTTCGACTACTTAGGCGAGGGGACCCTGCGGATTGTGGCCTCAGATACACACCGGATGGGCTATTATGTATATGCTCTGGAGGGGCAGGAACAAGAACCGGTAAAATTTGTTATTCCTATGCGCACCGTAAATGAATTGATGAGGTTTTTGGAAGACAGCTCTGAAGAAATTAATATAGCCATCTCCGAAAATAATGTCATCTTTTATAAAGATAAATTCGTGCTGTTGTCGAGATTAATAGAGGGACAATACCCCAATTATGAGACCGTGATTCCGGCTACCTTCATTACCGATCTGACTATCAAGACTTCAATATTGGCGGCCAGCCTCGGGAGAGCGAAATTAATGCCGACCGACGATAAGTTCCAGATTCAACATGTACAGTTCGCCATCAAGGAAGAGGAAGTAGAGTTGACTTCGAACTCGGAGACCATGGGAGAAATATGTGAGGTCATTGATGAAATAAATATTGAGGGTGAAAAAGGAATCAAAATAGCTTTCAACACCAATTATTTCTTGGATGCAGTAAAGATGTTTGAATCGGAATGCGAAGATATACTCATCCGAATATCCGGGCCTTTGAGTCCCGCCTTGATAAAAAACAAGGAGAAGGAAAACTATCTTTACATCCTGGTTCCTATGCGAACCAACAATTAATGAAGGGGTCTGTTTTTGAAAATAGATAAATTGAAGATCAAGAATTTCAGAAACATCTCAAAAATTGAAATCGAACCAAGCGGAGGCCTCAATATATTCACCGGGGCCAACGGGCAGGGAAAAACCAATTTATTAGAGGCAATATTTGTGTTAGCAACAGGTAGTTCTTTCCGCCGCGGCTATGATATAAATCTAACTCAATACAAAACTGAAGGGTATGCTCTAGGCGCGAGGCATTCTTTAGATGGACGGGATATCAGTACCGAGCTATTATTTTCGGTCAATTATGACAAAAGGTACTTAATAAATAAGAAACGAAGCAGACATAATCATAAGGATCGAATAAGGGTAGTGATTTTTACGCCGGACGATCTTCTGTTGATCAAAGGTTCTCCGTCCAAGAGGAGGGCCTTTTTAGATTTTGTGCTCAAGCAGATATCCAATGAATACCTTTACGATTTTGATAACTACATCAGCGTCCTGAATAAAAGAAATAACTATCTCAAGAAAAACCAAACCGAAAGCCACGCCTTCAAGATTATTAACGAGGTGTTTGTAGAGAAAGCGGTGCGGGTAATTGTTCAGCGGCTGCACTTTGTGGGTGTAATGGAAGAAATTTGTCAGCCCATCTACAATCTTATAAACCAGTCGCAGGGAGAAATGAAACTCAAATACGCGCTTTCTTTTGAGATAGAGAGTGATAAAATCAATAGGGATGTTTTACAGGCGGCTTTGCGGCAGCAGCTGGAGGCACTTCAGGGTGAGGAGCGGAAACGAAGAAAGACCCTGGTGGGCCCTCATCTGGATGATATAAATATCTATAAAGACGGCCGGGCAGCCAAGATTTATGCCTCGCAGGGGCAACAACGCAATATGGTCATTTGCTTAAAAATAACTGAGCTATTGGCTTTCCACAAGGTAAAGGGATTTTACCCAATTTTATTACTGGACGATGTCCTATCAGAACTGGATGATGATAAGAAGAAGGTGCTGATAAAGTTCTTGCAAACTGCCGATTTTCAGACTTTTCTGACCGCTGTTAATTTGGAGGGGATCGAGCACAACGGCACTGCTCAGTACCAACTGGAAGAGGGGCGAGTGGAGCGAAAGGAGTGATGCCCGTGTACCTGCATTTAGGAGACGATATCATAATTTCTGGTGACAAGATAATAGCCATCATCAATTTGGAAGAGCCGGTGCCAGAAGGGCTGAGAACAATGCTGGCTGGGGCGGCTTTGGACAGAACCCTGTACACGATCAGTAAAACTGATAAAAAGAAAGCTTTGGTTTTATGTGATGATTGCCACTATCTTTCACCCATTTCATCGAATACTTTATTTAAAAGATTAATACGTTTCCGCTAGGAGGTTAAATCTGTGACTACACAAGACAATGGCTATAACGCGGCAGACATCCAGGTGTTGGAAGGGTTGGAAGCTGTTCGCATGAGACCCAGTATGTATATTGGGTCAACCGGGCCCAAAGGGTTGCATCACCTGGTGTTTGAGATAGTGGACAACAGCATCGACGAATCTGTAGGGGGTTATTGTGACCGGATCGAGGTGGTGGTTAATCCTGACAACAGCGTATCCGTATCGGATAATGGGAGAGGGATACCGGTAGACACGCACCCACTGATGGGTATTCCCGCTATTGAAGTGATCCTGACCACCTTGCATTCGGGCGGCAAGTTCGGGGGCAGCGGATATACTATCTCGGGCGGACTGCACGGGGTGGGATTATCGGTTGTAAATGCGTTGTCAGCAAGAATGGAAGTAATGGTAAGAAGGGATGGGCATATCTATCGCCAGGATTATGAAAGAGGGAAGCCTTCTACTGAGTTGAAAGTAGTGGGGGATACTAATGAGACCGGGACTTCTATTCAATTCTTTCCAGACCATGAAATTTTTGAGGACGTGGTCTTTGAGAGAGATATTCTGGTACAGCGGCTGAGAGAATTAGCCTATCTTAATCAAGGATTGCACATAGTATTCAGCGATAATAGGGGAGACGAACCGTATCAGAAGGAGTTCAAATCGTCAGGATTGCAGGATTTTGTCATTTACATCAATAAAAACAAGGAGATGGTAAATCCTGAGCCCATCTACTTTGAAACCAAAAAGGATGATGTAGTTGTAAAAGTCGCTATCCAATACAATACTGGATACAATGAAAACATCTATTCATTTGCCAACAACATCCGCACCCAGGAAGGCGGAACCCACGAGACGGGTCTCAAGAATGCCCTGACGCGAGCCATAAACGACTATGCCAAGCGCAACAATATCTTGAAGGAAAATGATGCCCATTTGGCGGGGGAAGATATCCGTGAAGGGGTAGTGGCAATCATATCGGTGTTGGTTAAAGATCCCCAGTTTGAGGGACAGACAAAAACCAAACTAGGAAACACCTACATTCGCGGGGTAGTCGATGCCGCTGTGTACGAAAACGTGGAGGACCATCTCAACGAATTTCCGGGCACTGCAAAAAAAATATTAGAAAAGGCCATATCAGCCCGGCGAGCCCGTGAGGCGGCCCGTAAAGCCCGGGAATTGACCCGCCGCAAAAGTGCGCTGGAGTCGACCTCATTACCGGGGAAACTAGCCGATTGCAGCAATCGGGACCCAGCTCAGTCGGAGTTGTTCTTAGTAGAAGGCGACTCAGCCGGAGGATCAGCCAAACAAGGCCGGGACCGAACCTACCAGGCCATATTACCATTGCGCGGCAAGATCCTAAACGTAGAAAAGGCACGCCTGGACCGAGTTTTGTCCAGTGAAGAGATTCGCAACCTGATTACAGCTATGGGCACGGGGATCGGGGAGGACTTTGACATCAAGAAAGCCCGGTACCACAAACTGTTCATCATGACCGACGCTGATGTGGATGGGGCCCATATTCGAATATTGCTCTTGACCTTCTTCTACCGATATATGAAAGCCTTAATCGAAAACGGGTACGTATACATTGCCCAACCGCCTTTATATGGTTTAAAGCGAGGCAAAGATATCCACTATTTCTTTAATGACGCAGATATGAATCGCTTCTTGGAAGGGACCGACAAGAAATGGTCGGTGCAAAGGTACAAGGGGTTGGGAGAGATGGATCCGGAGCAACTGTGGACAACTACAATGAATGCCGAAACCCGCACTATCCTGCAGGTCACTATCGACGATGCTATTCAAGCAGACGAAGTCTTCTCCAATCTGATGGGGGATAATGTGGAGCCGCGGCGGGAATTCATAAGCGAGAACGCACGGTATGCGGCTAACCTAGATATATAGGAGGTTAAAACACTTTGGCACAGGATGAACTTTTCAGCAAGGTTATTCCAATAGACATAGAGAAAGAGGTAAAAAAGTCCTTCCTGGAATATTCGATGAGCGTAATCGTTTCCAGGGCGCTGCCCGATGTGAGGGATGGGCTAAAACCGGTTCATCGGCGGATTTTATATGCTCTCTTTGACCAGGGGATGACCCATGACAAACCCCATAAAAAATCGGCCAATATAGTTGGCGAAGTAATGGGCAAATATCATCCCCATGGAGATTCTGCCATCTACCAGACGATGGTCAAAATGGCGCAGTCTTTCTCTTTGCGTTATCCCTTAATCGATGGGCATGGCAATTTTGGTTCCATAGATGGTGATTCTGCCGCAGCTATGCGGTACACGGAGTCCCGGATGGCCCGCATAGCGGGGGAGATGCTTAAGGACATCGACAAAGACACTATCGATTGGCGCTCCAACTATGACGATTCGCGGGAAGAGCCGCAGGTGTTGCCCAGCAGGATTCCCAATCTGCTCATTAACGGGTCGTCGGGAATAGCTGTGGGCATGGCAACGAACATCCCGCCTCATAACCTGAGTGAAATAGTGGACGGGATAAAAATGATAATTGATAATCCTGACGTCAGCATCGACGAATTGATGGAGGTTATCCCGGGACCGGATTTTCCCACCGCGGGAATAATGGGAAAGCGTGGAATCCATCAAGCTTACACGACCGGGAGGGGAAGCCTCAAGGTAAGAGCCCGCTACCGGATTGAGGAGAAAAAGGGTGGCCGCAATGCAATTATAATTACCGAGATACCTTACCAGGTCAACAAAGCCCGCGTAGTGGAAAGGATTGCCGGTCTGGTCAGGGACAAAAAACTAGATGGAATAGTGGACCTGAGAGATGAATCCGACCGTAATGGCATTAGGATAGTGATCGAGACCCGCCGGGATGTTAATGCGGAGATATTGATGAACAATCTGTATAAACATACCCAACTGGAAGACACCTTCGGGGTAATCATGCTGAGTTTGGTCAACGGACAACCCCGGGTACTCAACCTCAAGCAAATGATGGAGTTTTACATCCAGCACCGCCAGGAGGTAATAACCAGGAGGACCCGATTCGAATTAAAGCTAGCCCGCCAAAGGCTTCATATCCTGGCGGGGCTCAAGATAGCCCTTGACAACCTGGATGAGATTATTAGCCTGATCAGAAGCGCAGCCAACCGGGAGATTGCGCGGGAGGGACTGATAAGCAGATTCACCCTTAGTGAGGTCCAGGCCAATGCCATTTTGGACATGAGGATGGTCCAGTTGACTGGATTAGAACGGACCAAATTGGAAGATGAGTTGCAGGATTTGGCCAGGAAGATAGCCGATTTGGAAGATATTCTAACCCGACCCGTGCGGGTCATGGGAATACTAAAAGAAGACCTCGACGAAATCCGAAGCCGGTTTGGGGATAAGCGGCGCACAGAGATCACCTTGGAAAACATGGACTATGAGGACGAGGATTTCATAGAAGACCATGAAGTGGTAATTACCCTGAGCCATAGGGGATACATCAAGAGACAACCCCTGGATACCTACAAGTCCCAAAAACGGGGTGGAAAAGGAATAAGCTCCACCAATACCAGGGCAGAGGATTTCGCCCACGATATAGTTGTCACCAGCGTGCTGGCAACCATATTCTTCTTTACCAATCAAGGCCGGGTATTCTGTTCCAAAGCCCACCAGGTGCCGGAATCCTCCCGACAGGCAAAGGGATTGGCTTTGGTCAATTTCCTGGATCTGAAGCCAGGGGAGAAAGTCACCACCATTGTGTCTGCACGCCATATAGACGATCGAAGACACTTGATCATGGCTACCAGAATGGGCATAGTAAAAAAGGTCAGGTTATCAGACTTGGCCAATATTAGGAAGAGCGGAATCATAGCCATGAAACTAGCTGAGGAGGATGAATTGATCGGAGTGATCCGGGTGGATGGCAACGACCGCATTATGATGGTCACTTCCCTGGGCCAAGCGATTATATTCGATGAGCAGCAGGTTCGCAGCATGGGCCGAGTGGCGGGAGGCCTCAAGGGAATAAGACTCGATCCAGGCGATTATGTGGTGGGGATCGATAAAGACCGCCCCGGTGGCGAGGCCTTTATGGTTACCGAAAATGGGTACGGCAAGAGAACCCCGCTAACTGAATATCGGACCCAGCACCGGGGGGGAAAAGGCCTTAAGACCATTAATGTTGACAATAAGAATGGTCCGATAGTAGGCTTTAAAATAATCATCGCGGGTGAGGAGTTGGTTATCCTGACCCATGCTGGCCAGATTATCAGGTTGGAGGCCACCGATATATCGACTCAGAAACGCTATGCACGGGGGGTAGTCTTGATGAAGACCTCTGAAAATGACCGGGTAGCCGCTGTTGCCCGTTTTAAAATCGAAAAAGAAGACTGACATGGTTTGTTGGTCAGGTGAATGCTGGAGGTAATGATATGCAAGAGATAGGAACATTTAAAGTGAAGACAGGCTTGGCACAGATGCTTAAGGGTGGGGTAATCATGGATGTCACGACGCCTGAACAGGCCCAAATAGCTGAAGCGGCTGGAGCTTGCGCGGTCATGGCCTTGGAACGCGTTCCCGCTGACATCCGAGCAGCAGGGGGCATAGCCCGCATGGCTGATCCCAGCATCGTGCTAAAGATAATGGAAGCGGTTACGATTCCGGTGATGGCCAAATGCCGCATTGGACACTTCGTAGAAGCGCAGATTCTTCAGGCGCTGGGGATAGACTATATTGACGAGAGCGAAGTATTAACCCCAGCAGACGAGAAATATCATGTCAACAAACACCTGTTCAAAGTGCCCTTTGTATGTGGAGCCCGCAATCTTGGGGAGGCTTTGCGACGCATAGGTGAGGGTGCAGCGATGATCCGAACCAAAGGTGAACCGGGAACTGGCAATGTGGTGGAAGCCGTCCGCCATATCCGTCAAGTTAATGATGAGATCCGCTGGATTGCTAATCTGCCTGAAGAAGAATTGATGAATGCGGCCAAGGAAATGGGAGCCCCCTATGAATTAGTTCTGCAGGTGGCGAAAAACAAGGCATTGCCAGTGGTCAATTTTGCGGCTGGGGGAATTGCTACCCCTGCTGATGCCGCCCTGATGATGCAATTGGGGTGCGATGGAATATTTGTAGGATCGGGCATATTTAAATCTGGTGACCCAGAACGAAGAGCCCAAGCAATCGTGGCCGCCACCACTCATTTCCAGGATTCAGCGATCCTGGCGGAGATTTCCCGGGATCTGGGAGAGGCTATGTCTGGTATAGATATAATGACCATCGAACCTCAGGACAGGATGCAGGATCGTGGCTGGTAAACGGGTGGGGGTCTTGGCCCTTCAAGGTGCCTTCATAGAGCACGAAACGGCTTTACTAAGATGTGGTGCCATCCCCATCCAAGTGCGGACCAGCCAGGAGTTGGAAGAGATCGAGGCCTTGATAATACCGGGCGGCGAGAGCACGACTATCGGCAAGCTGATGCATAGATTTGGTTTACTGGATCCCATCCGCAGCCGTGCCGCTGAAGGGATGCCGATTTGGGGGACATGTGCTGGCATGATACTCCTGGCCAAGGAGATCGTGGAGACAGAGCAGGTTAGCTTAAGCCTCATGAATATGGCAGTCCGGAGAAATGCTTTCGGGAGGCAGATTGAAAGCTTTGAAACGGTGCTTCAAATAGAGGGCTTGCCACCCAGCAGAGCGGTTTTCATCCGAGCCCCCTATGTGGAAAGGGTGTGGGGAGAAGCGCGTATTTTGTCCTATTACCGGGATAAGGCGGTGATGGTCAGAGAAAATAATCTGCTGGCCACCGCTTTCCACCCCGAATTGACAGAGGATCTTAACATACACAGGTACTTCCTGGCAATGTTTAATTAGAGTTATTGCCAAAGGTTGGGCAGTGTAATATAATTTACCACAAACAAAATTCAACAGATACGATGATGGGGAAAAGTAGCGACTTGGGTCATGTCAGAGAACTGGTGGATGGTGCAAACCAGGATGATTCGGTTTTGAATCCACCCCGGAGGATGGCTGTTAAAAGCAGTCGCGGTGGTTCCGTTACAACCACAAAGTGGGCGTTTTTACGTCAACAAGGGTGGCAACGCGGGAATCCTCTCGTCCCTGAGCGGGCGAGGGGCTTTTTTGATTTTTATGCAGGAGGTTTTCCTTTAATGAAAAGCGCGCAGTATCTGTTGATTCCAGGGCCTACACCTATACCATTACGCGTGGCCCGAGCAATGGACCGTCCGATGATCAATCATCGCGGGCCTGAATTCAGAGCTATCGTCGAGGAGGTACTGGGGGGTGTGAAGAGAATCTGTCGCACCCAGGAAAATCTCTTGATTTATCCGGCTTCAGGGACCGGTGGATTGGAGGCAGCAGTTGCCAATTTTATTGCACCGGGGGAGAAGGTACTGGCGGTTTCAATTGGAGTATTCGGGGATCGTTTTGCCGAGATAGCTTCTCGATTTGGAGCCCGGACAGAAAAAATGGACTTCCCATGGGGAAGCGGAGCTGATCCAGATCAGATCAGAGATAGAATCAATAAAGATAAAAAGGGCGAAATCAAGGCCATATTGATTACCCATAACGAGACCTCAACCGGTGCCTGCAACGATATCAAGGCAATACGAGCGGCTGTCGGGCACCACCCAGCCCTGTTTATGGTAGACTCGGTAAGCGGTCTGGCCGCCCATGAACTCAGAATGGACGAATGGGGATTGGACGTAGTCGTAAGTGGTTCCCAAAAAGCCTTTATGATTCCACCGGGGTTGAGCTTCATGGCTTTCAGCCATAGAGCTCTGACCAAGCAACACAACACCCAAAACAGCCGCTATTACTGGGATGTCAATATTGGGTTAGAATACCAGCAATCAGGCCAGACTCCTTTTACTCCGCCCATTTCCCTTTACTATGGACTACAGGAGGCGCTCAAGATGCTTGAAGAGGAGGGGCTTGAGCATGTCTTGAAACGACACCGCAATTATCGCGAAATGGTGCGCAGCAGTATTAACGCCATGGGCTTGGAGCTGTTTACGGAAGAACGATTTGCATCTAATGCGGTGACCTCAATCTGTGCCCCTGCTTCCATTGGCGCTAACGCTATCCGCAAATACATGCTCGACGAATTTAACATCATCTTGGCCGGAGGCCAACAGGAGCTAGACAACAAGATCTTTCGCCTTGGTCATCTCGGCTACGTGCGGGAATTGGATATAATCTCGGTATTGGCGGCTCTGGAGCTGACCCTGGTTAAATTCCATTACGATCTCCACATGGGGTCGGGATTGAACCAAGCCCAGCAGATTTTATTTAAATACCATATTTCCAAAAAGGAATAAAGGGAGGAATAACTAGATGGAAAAGCAAAAGGTCATTGTGACTGAGAGTATAGCTGAGGAAGGATTGAATTTATTAAGATCCGCTTTGGAAGTGGATTACCGCAGCGGCATTTCCAGGGAAGACCTATTAGAGATTATAGATCAATATGATGCTCTAATCGTAAGAAGCGTTACAAAAGTCAATGAGGAACTCGTTAAGAGAGGTACCAACTTAAAGGTTGTGGGTCGAGCTGGTAATGGAGTCGACAATATAGATGTGGATGTTTGCACCCGCTACGGAATCATAGTAGCCAATACCCCGGACAGCAATACTATTTCGGCGGCGGAGCAGACCATGAGTTTGCTTTTATCGTCGGTACGCAATACCGCTTGGGCCAACAATGTACTGAAAGCTGGAACCTGGGATCGGTCACCCTTCAGGGGCTCGGAATTGTTTGGCAAAACCGTGGGCATCATAGGATTAGGCCGAATAGGGTCCATGGTGGCTACCCGGCTTAAGGCCTTCAATATGAAGGTGGTGGCCTATGATCCCTACATTGCCGACGAACGGTTCGAGCGGTTTGGAGTGGAGAAAAAAGAGAACCTGGAACAACTGGTTAAGGAAGCTGATGTTATTACCGTGCATACTCCCCGCAATGAAGAAACCATGCATATGATCAACGACCATATGCTATCCCTGGCCAAGGACGGGGTGCGGGTGGTCAATTGTGCCCGGGGCGGTATCATAGATGAAGCGGCCCTGCTGAAAGCGCTGGAAAGCGGAAAGGTTGCTTCGGCTGGTTTGGATGTCTATGAGAAGGAACCGGCCTATGATAATCCGCTGTTCAAATTCAACAATACTGTATGCACCCCGCACTTGGGCGCGGATACTCACGAGGCCCAGAAACGAGTGGGGGAAACCATTGCGGAACAGGTGATCAAGGCTCTGGAGGGGGGCATTGTGCCCAACGTGGTAAATCTGCCGACGGTTTTGAGGGAAGAGTTGGAATATCTGCGGCCTTACATCACTCTGGCGGAAAAGATGGGGAATATCTATTACCAACTCTATAAAGATCCGGTGTCAAGGATCGAGTTGACTTTCAGCGGGCCAATCAGCGTAAGCGAAACCGAAATCCTGACGATTGGATTTTTGAAAGGATTGCTGGAACCGGTGATGGGGGAAACAGTCAACTACGTCAATGCTCGCTTGACTGCGGAAGACCGGGGGATCAAGGTCTTCGACAGCAAAGAAGAGGTCAGCCCCAAACGCTACAAAAACTTGATTTCAGTTAAGATCATCAGTGCCAAAAACCAATTGGAGATTGAAGGCACCCTATCCCGGGCGCGCAATCCACTGTTGGTAGACATAAACGGGTATGAAACGGAAACTAACCTGGCCGGTTATGTGCTGGTGGCGGAGAACGAAGACCGTCCTCGTGTAATCGGCCCCTTTGCCACCGCATTGGGAGACGAGGGGATCAACATCTCCGGCATGAAGGTAGCCCCCCATGCTAGTAGCCAAAAGGCCATCATGCTGCTCAATGTCGACAACAAAGTAGAGGCCGAGGCCTTGGACCGGCTGGGAAAGATGGATGGTATTTTAGGCCGGCCGATGTTGCTGCACTTCTAATTGTGCCAGGGGGACCAGCCCGGGGTAGAATGGCCAGAACCTTATGTTGATGCGAGCCATGATAATCTGATCCGAGGGAGGGAAAGGAATGTTGGATGCCAAGATGGTCCGAGCCAAACCAGAATTGGTTGAGATCGCTCTGCGACATAGAAATCAGATCGGATTGCTGGAGAATTTCCTAGCCTTGGATAGCCAGCGAAGAATCTTGCTGGTAGAGGCGGAAGAGATCAAGAAATTTCGAAACCAGGCTTCTCAGGAAGTCGGCCAGCAGATGAAACAGGGACAAAATTCGGAAAAGCTTGTAGAAAGAGTCAGGCAAGCGGGGCAGAAGATCAAAGAGCTGGACCAGAAGATCAGTGAGGTGGAGGCCAACATCGAGAACATTATGCTTAACTTGCCCAACCTACCCGACGCTTCGGTGCCAGTGGGGCCTAACGAAGAGAGCAACCAGCTGGTCAGAGTATGGGGAGAACCGCGCCAGTTCGAGTTTGAACCACAAGCTCATTGGGATATCGGACCAAACTTAGGGATACTGGATTTTGAGAGGGCCGCCAAATTATCGGGAGCGCGATTCACGGTTTACAGGGGCGTGGGTGCCCGCCTGGAAAGGGCGTTGGTCAATCTCTTTCTCGATATTCATATATACGAGCACGGTTATGAAGAGATATTCCCGCCCTTTATGGTTAATCGTGAGTGCATGGTTGGAACCGGACAGCTGCCAAAATTTGCCGAAGATATGTTTAAAATAGAGGGGCGGGAGATGTACCTGGTACCGACTGCCGAGGTCCCGCTCACCAACCTATACCGGGAAGAGATTCTTGACGAGAAAGACCTTCCCCGCTATATGACCGCTTACACCGCCTGCTTCCGGGCTGAAGCAGGATCGCACGGGCGAGATACCCGAGGAGTCATTCGCCAGCATCAATTCAATAAAGTTGAGTTGGTCAAGCTGGTTACACCGGAAAAATCTTTCGAAGAACTGGAGACTATGACTCATAATGCGGAAACTGTGCTGCAGAGGTTGGAACTTCCCTACCGAGTGGTTTTGCTGAGCACAGGGGATATGGGATTCTCATCGGCCAAAACTTATGATCTGGAAGTATGGATGCCCAGCTATAATGAATACAAGGAAATATCATCCTGTTCCAACTGCCTCGATTTTCAGGCCCGCAGAGCCAACATCCGCTACCGACCTGCCTCTAAAGAAAGGATAAGGTATGTTCATACCTTAAACGGCTCCGGAGTAGCCGTGGGCAGAACGGTGGCAGCCATCCTGGAGAATTATCAGCAACGGGATGGCTCAGTAGTGATCCCAACCGCACTTAGACCCTATATGGGAGGGCTGGACCGGATAGGGTAAGCCCGCCCCCGGGGTTTATTGACAATAATCGGGGGTCTGTGCTATACTTGCTCTTGCACTGATTTAACCAGTGTATCCTTCTGTGGAGGGGTGTCCGAGCGGTTGAAGGAGGCGGTCTTGAAAACCGTTGAACCTTTGCGGGTTCCGTGGGTTCGAATCCCACCTCCTCCGCCAGATAATAAGGAGAGATGGCCGAGTAGGCTGAAGGCGCTCGCCTGCTAAGCGAGTATACGGCTAGTAACTGTATCGAGGGTTCGAATCCCTCTCTCTCCGCCATTACGCTGCTGACACCTGCAACCATGCGCCCTTAGCTCAGCTGGATAGAGTGACAGGCTACGAACCTGGAGGTCGGGGGTTCGAATCCCTCAGGGCGCGCCATACAATTTAGAAAATGGCACAAGGAAAACGAGAGTTTTCCTGTTTTGGTAATATAGGACTAATGCAGCCATTTTATTATATTCGCCTAACCATGCGCCCGTAGCTCAGCAGGATAGAGCAACGGTTTCCTAAACCGTGTGCCGGGGGTTCGAGTCCCTTCGGGCGCACCATTTTGGTGGTGATTCCCTGTGATGAGGGATAGTGAATATATGCTCCTGGCTTTGCAGCAGGCAGAAGAAGCCTTCAAGCTGGGGGAGATACCGGTGGGAGCAGTGGCGGTTCAGGGGGAAGCGTTAATTGCCCGGGCTCACAACGAAAAGGAGCTTCGCCAAGACTCCACGGCTCACGCGGAGATCCTGGCCATACAGAGGGCGGCTCAGCATCTCGCCCGTTGGCGGCTCGATGATGTGACTATCTATTGTACCCTTGAACCTTGTTCAATGTGCGCGGGAGCTATGATCAATGCCCGTATTAAACGATTGGTTTATGGAAGCCGGGATGAAAAAGCGGGGGCAGCCGGGTCGGTCATAGATCTGGTTCGATATCCAGGCTTGAACCATATGGTGGAGGTTACCCCTGACGTTTTAGGCCCTGAAAGCACCCTTCTGCTGAAGCGGTTCTTCGCCCAGTTGAGGGATAGGGATACTTTCAAGGGCGAGGACGTGACCTAAGTCACCAGGCGGATACCAGCAAAAGACCCGTATATAAGGAGAGATGGCCGAGTTTGGTTGAAGGCGCTCGACTCGAAATCGAGTAGGCGGTTAATCCCCGCCTCTAGGGTTCGAATCCCTATCTCTCCGCCATTGTAAAAATCGCGATTTTCAGATAATCGAGTGGACATAAAACAGACTACCGACCAACACTTTTCAATATTAATTGAGAGGTGTTTTTTATGGACTTCTCATGGGAAATGGCTTCTGGAGGCAAAGAAGTTAAGAAGCAGAAGGGTGGTTTTCGTGGTTGGGAGGGTCCATTAGTAAAAGCAGGAATGAAGTAGGGGTTTACCAATGATATTTTGCTTTACAGGCACGGGCAATTCACTCCATGCTGCTCAAACCGTAGCCAGTGCCAACAATGACAGGGTCATATTAATAGCGGATGCGTACAAAACGAAACAATTTGCTTACACTTTGG
>JAQVXF010000108.1 GCA_028709355.1 Syntrophomonas sp. | reverse complement strand
GATGTCGGCAGCGGTATTGCCCACCAACTGCTTATTTATGCCTTTGACGGTTATCCGGGTAACCGCCGGCACTTCGAACTCAATCCCTTGGGGCGGTTCGATTTCGACCGGCTGGGAAAAACCGATATTCAATACCAGTTTATTGCCCTGCAAAAGAGCCCGGTATCCAACCCCTACCATCTCCAACTTCTTCTCAAATCCCGCTGTAACACCGGTGACCATGTTGGCTACCAATGCTCTGGTCAGTCCATGCATGGCTCGGTGTCTCTTGGCATCACTGGGCCGGTTAACCTGCAGTTCGGTCTCCTTGCACTCAATCGTGATGTCTTCAGGAATAGACTGGGACAGAATCCCCTTAGGCCCTTTGACCGTTATGACATTATCCTCTATTTTCACTTCTACGCCCGCGGGTAGATTGATAGGTTTTCTACCTATTCTGGACACAGTTCACTCCTCCTTAAAGCTACCATATATAACAGATGATTTCTCCACCCAGACCTGCCTTGCGCGCGTTCTTGTCTGTCATTACCCCTTTCGAGGTAGATACTACTGCAGTCCCCAGCCCGGCCAGCACCTTGGGTACCTCATCCTTCTTGACATAGACTTTGAGGCCCGGTTTACTGATTCTCTTGATGCCGGTGATGACTCTTTCCTTGTTCGGGCCATATTTCAAATATATTCTGATTACACCCTGCTTGCCATCCGCAATGAACTCATAGTCTTTGATGTAGCCTTCATCCTTGAGGATTGCAGCTAAAGACAGTTTCATTTTGGAACTCGGTATTTCTACCGTTTGATGCATGACCATATTACCGTTTCTAATCCTGGTCAGGAAATCCGCTACGGGATCAGTAACGACCATGTCTTATACCTCCTTAATCCAAGCTACCAACTTGCTTTCGTGACTCCTGGTAATTCACCTTTATGGGCCATTTCCCTGAAACAGACCCGGCACAATCCAAATTTGCGCATATAGGCTCTGGGCCGTCCACAAATCTTACAGCGGTTGTATTCCTGTACCTGATATTTCTGTGGGCGCTTTTGCTTAGCAATCAGTGATTTCTTGGCCAATTTATAAACACCCCCTCTTTATCTGAATGGCATGCCCATACTCTTAAGTAACTCGCGGGCCTCTTCGTCATTTTTGGCCGTGGTTACGATAACTACTTCCAAGCCTCTGATCTTGTCTATCTTGTCATAGTCGATTTCGGGGAAGATAGTCTGTTCCTTGATACCGAGCGAATAATTACCCCGACCGTCGAACGCTTGGGGCGAGACTCCTCTGAAGTCGCGAACCCGTGGCAGAACTATGTTTATTAACCGGTACAGGAAGTCATACATCCGCTCACCCCGCAGGGTAACCTTACACCCGATCGGCATCCCCTCGCGCAGTTTGAATCCAGCGATAGATTTCTTGGCCTTGGTAATCACTGGCTTCTGGCCGGAAATCGTCATAAGATCATTTACAGCTCCATCCATAGCCTTAGGATTTTGGATGGCTTCCCCAACCCCGACATTGATTATAACCTTCTCGATCTTGGGAACCTGCATTATGTTCTTGTAGCCGAACTTATCCATTAGTTTCGGAGTTATCTCTTGTTTGTACTGTTCCAACAACCTGGCCATTCTAAAGTTGGCCTCCCTTCCTGGAGTTTTAGTCCAATACCTCACCGCACCGTTTACAGATCCTGGCCTTCTGTCCGTTATCCAAAACCTTGCTAGCCCCCCGGGTAGGTTTGTTGCACTTGGTGCACAGCAGCATCACGTTAGAAGCATTGAGAGCGGTTTCCACCTGCAGGATACCTCCCTGGGGCAGACTCCGGGTCGGCTTTTGATGCTTTTTGGCCTTGTTGATGCCCTCTACCACCACCCGATTATCGGAAGGCATAACCCTAAGCACCTTGCCTCTCTTGCCAGAATCTTTGCCGGTTGTCACTGTAACCATGTCACCTTTTTTAATATTCATCTTTTACACCTCCACCGCCTAAAGGACTTCAGGAGCCAGGGAGACAATCTTCATAAAGTTCCTGTCCCTCAGTTCTCTGGCCACAGGGCCGAATATTCGCGTGCCCTTGGGATTATTATTATCATCGATGATGACGGCTGCATTCTCGGAAAAGGCTATATGGGAGCCGTCCGGTCGCCTGATCTCCTTCTTGGTACGAACTACTACTGCTTTAACTACATCACCTTTTTTAACAACTCCACCGGGACTGGCTTCTTTGACAGTAACCACGATGACATCACCAACGGTGGCATATCTTCTGGTCGATCCTCCCAGGACCTTTATACATAAAACCTTCTTGGCTCCGGTGTTGTCCCCAACCTGTAAAACTGTTTCTTGCTGAATCACGGAATGAACCTCCCTTCAATACCCCGACTATTCAAGAGTCTTGGCTTTTTGTACTATTTCCACCAGTATCCATCTTTTATCTTTGCTTAAAGGTCGGGTCTCCATGATTCTAACCACATCGCCGGTCTTGGCTTCATTGCCCTCATCGTGGGCTTTGTATTTTTTATTGGTCCTTATGGTCTTTTTATAAAGCGGATGCTGTTTTACGGTTTCCACACTGACGGTGATGGTCTTTTCCATCTTGTCGCTGGTGACCGTGCCGGTCATGCTTTTGCGGTTACTTTGGTTCTCAGCCACCCTTAGACCTCCTTCTTAGTTACTTATTCTTGCAATTTCCCGCTGTCTCAATATCGTCTTACATCTCGCAATATTCTTGCGGACGTCTTTGATTCTCATAGGATTGTCCAATTGCCCGGTGGCAATCTGAAACCGAAGGTTGAATAGTTCTTCTTTGTAATCAGAGACCTTTCTCACCAATTCATCGTCGGTTAGCTCTCTCATCTTATCAACTTTCACTAACCTCACCACCCATTTCTTCCCTCTTTACAAAGCTGCACTTGATCGGGAGTTTATTTGCAGCCAGGCGCATGGCTTCCCGGGCCACTTCCTCCGCAACCCCGGATAGTTCGAACATCACTCGGCCCGGTTTGACTACCGCCACCCAATGTTCGGGTGAACCCTTGCCCTTGCCCATACGGGTTTCAGCAGGTTTGGCAGTTATGGGCCGATCCGGAAATATCTTAATCCACAACTGTCCGCCTCTCTTGACATGACGATTGATAGCGATCCGGGCGGCTTCAATCTGGCGATTAGTGATCCATGCCGCCTCCAGGGCTTGTAATCCATATTCACCATAAGTTACTGTGTTGCCCTTATGGGCTTTACCCTTCAGGCTGGGGCGGTGCTGTTTTCTGTATTTGGTTCTTTTTGGGGTCAGCATTATTGCTCTGCCTCCTCCGCTGCTTTCTGCTTCGGTCTTTGCTTGGCTTCCGGCGCCACTTCACCGCGGTTGATCCATACCTTGATGCCTATCTTGCCATAAGTAGTATTGGCTTCCGCGAATCCGTAGTCAATGTCAGCTCTCAAGGTATGCAGGGGTACTTTACCTTCGGCATACCATTCGGTCCTGGCTATCTCGGCTCCCCCCAGCCGGCCGGATATGGCAATCTTGATGCCCAAACCTCCAACCCGCATGGTTCTCTGTACAGTCTGCTTCATAGCGCGACGGAAGGAGATGCGCTTTTCCAATTGCTGGGCCACATTCTCGGCAACGATTTGGGCATCCAGCTCCGGCCGCTTGATCTCCTGGATATTAACGTTGACATTTTTACCTGTCAGTTGGCTCAACTGCACCTTGAGATTTTCCACCTCGGTACCACCGCGTCCGATTACGATACCGGGTTTGGCGGTGTGGATAGTCACTCTGACCCGGTTGCCGGTCCGGTGTATCTCAACCTTGGAAATACCCGCCGTATAAAACCGTTCTTTGACCATCTTTCTAACCTTGTGGTCTTCGTGCAGCAGATCGGAATAGTCTTTATCGGCGTACCAGTTGGAATCCCACGTTCTGATAACCCCGAGTCTGAATCCTTTCGGATGAACCTTTTGACCCACTATCTAACCTCCCTTTCCTTGAGAACTACAGTAATATGGCTGGTTCTGTGCCGTCTTACATCTGCGCGTCCATAAGCCCGGGGCTGCATCCGTTTTAGAGTAGGCCCCTCATCGATCAAAATCTCGGAAATATAAAGTGCGTCTGAATCCATGTCAAAATTGTGTTCGGCATTGGCTACCGCCGACTTAACCACTTTGTTGATCAAGGGAGCTGATTTCTTATTGGTGTACCTGAGTATCCCCAATGCTTCCTTGATGTTTTTACCCCTGACCAAATTAGCAACTTGGCGGGCTTTTAAGGGAGATACGCGTATATAGCGAGCTACTGCTCTGGATTCCATCAAATATCTCCTCCTTCCTATCGGCTTCTACTGGACTTCTCGGATTTGCCAGCATGGCTCCGGAATGTCCGGGTAGGAGCAAATTCACCCAACTTCAACCCCACCATATCCTCCGTAATGTAGACGGGAATGTGTCGGCGCCCATCGTGAACAGCTATCGTATGTCCCAACATCTGGGGCATGATGGTCGAACGGCGAGACCAGGTTTTGATCACCTTATTTTGACCTGACTCGTTCATATCCTCGATCTTCTTTAGAAGCTTCTCTTCACAATAAGGCCCTTTTTTTAGTGACCTGCCCATTGAAAGACCTCCTTAGCTTTATAAACAATTTATGGGGTTACCTGGTTCTCTTTCTCACTATCATCTTGTCGGAAGGTTTCTTCTTGCGGGTCCGGCCGCCGATAGCGATCTTGCCCCAAGGAGAGACTGGATATTTCCTGCCGATAGGAGCCCGGCCTTCACCACCACCATGGGGATGATCAACCGGGTTCATTACCGAGCCCCTTACCGTGGGTCGGATGCCCATCCAGCGAGACCTTCCTGCCTTGCCTATCTTCTGGTTTTCATAATCCA
>JAQVXF010000107.1 GCA_028709355.1 Syntrophomonas sp. | reverse complement strand
AAAAGCGGAGCGAAGATGCGCAGCAGGTTTTGAGCGAATCTGGTTCTCCGCGGCTGGTTCTTCCAGACCGCCAGGCTGATCTCCTCGCTGACCGTGAAGGTCGCCAACATATCCTCCTTGATGTCTGCCAAAACCGGGGCTTCGCTGATCCATACTCCGTTTTCGAAGTGGAGGAAAAAACTGCGGTAGTCCATGTTGATGCTGCCCATTACCGCACAATCATCGTCACTCAAGAGGGTCTTGGCATGGATGAAACCGGGGGAGTACTCATAGACCCGCACGCCCGCCTCCAGCAGGACCCCGTAGTTGGAACGGGTGACCATGTGCACGTACCAATAGTCCCAGATCCGGGGGGTCACGATGCGTACGTCGATACCGCCCTTGGCGGCCATGCACAGCATTTCCCGCATGGAATTGTCGATCACCAGGTAGGGGGTGGTCAGCCATACGTACTGGCGGGCCTGGGCAATCATCTGCAGGAATACCTCCTGGGCCGGATTGGCCGGATTGTTGACCGGTCCGTCCACAAATGGCTGGAAGAATCCTGGCCCGGGCACCTGGATGGTGGGGCGGTAACGGAGATAATCGGAGTGGGTATGGTAGTCCGAGTCCCACATCTGCAGGAAGGCTACCGTCAATCCCCACACTGCGTCACCTTCCAGCCGGATGGCGGTATCTTTCCAGTGGCCCAGCTTCTTCTCCAGGTTGACATATTCATCCGCGATATTGGTACCCCCGGTATAACCGATATTACCGTCTATAACCGTTATCTTCTGGTGATTGCGGTAGTTGATGAACATCCGGAAGAGGTTGACATGGAGAGGGTTGAACATCATCACCTGTATTCCCTGGGCGCGTAAGTCCCCCACGAATGAATTGGAGATCTTGGTGATGCTGCCAAACTCATCCATCAGGATGCGGACCTCCAACCCCTGTTTCAGTTTGTCGCGTAAGATGCTGTGGATGCGGTCCCATATATGCCCTTCGGCGATGATGAAATACTCGATGAATATGAAGCGTTGGGCCTGTTCCAGGTCGGCTATCAGCTGTTCGAATTGGATCTCACCCAGGGGATAATAAATAGCCCGGGTGCGATTGTAGACCGGAAACCCTTCCCTGGTCAGGTAGGTGCACAACCGCTGCCGGGTGGGGTGCTTCTGCTGGAAATCCCGGTAGACCGCTTCGTCCTGGGTGACGAATTGACTGCCAAAGTGGAAGCTATCCCTGATCTGCTGACTCTTCTTGTGGGTCAGACCGGTCGTGCCCCACAGCAGGAAGAGGAGGTAGCCGAAGACCGGCAGAGCCATCATGACTATCAGCCACATGACGGTATAGTCGGCGTTGCGGTTACGGGCCACCACGAAGGTCACTGTCACCGCCCCCAGGACTTCCAGGAAGAAATAGAGATAGAGAGCCTGGGTGCGGAGGAAGCCCACCAGGTAATAGAGCAGTACCAATTGGCCCAGCAAAGCCAGAGCCACCAGGGCGACCTTGACGGTGCCCTGGGTGCCGATCCTTTTTTTGGTTGGGGTGCCAGCCGGGACGGCTTTGCTCATCTCGATCTCCTGTTGATATGGGGGTAATCCGGAATCCCCTTACATCTCCATATCTATCAACTCTGTTGCATACATCATGAATATGATACCACAAGCTACCGGTCAGGCTCATCAAAGCGCGGGGCAAGAAGTCCCGGGGAGGTAATTTGATCAGCCAGGCCCTTAGATTCTCCGCACGCAGCCTACTTGCTGCCCACAACGCAAGAGGAGCTGAGTGGCAGGCCACTCAGCTCCTCTTCGGTTTAAATCCAGTTTGCAGTAGATGCGGTTGCATCTGCCTTGGTGACGGGAGTCCCAGGCTGGTGGGCGGTACCAGCCCGGACACGGTGATAAATTCCCGGTCTATGTTTAGAAAGAAGGCACACAGGCACCCTGGTAAGTGTCCTCCAGGAACTTCTTGACTTCAGGAGACTGCAGGGCTTTGCCCAGCTTGACTATACTATCCTTGCTCTTGTCTTCCGGGCGGACTACCAACACATTGGCAAAGGGTGAATCCTTGGGTTCCATAAACAAGGAATCCTTGACCGGATTGAGGCTGGCTTCCAGGGCATAGTTGCTGTTGATGACGCAGATGTCAGCATCGTCCAGAGTGCGAGGCAGCATGGCCGCGTCCATCATGGTTATCTTCAGGTTCTTGGGGTTTTCTACTATGTCCTTATCGGTGGCGGTTACCCCTATCCCGGCTTTGAGCTTGATGAGGCCGGCATTTTCAAGTACCATCAGGGCGCGCCCGCCGTTGGTGGCGTCATTGGGAATGCCCACCTTGGCACCGTTGGCCAACTCAGTCAGGCTTTTGATCTTTTTGGAGTATACACCCATCGGCTCATTGTGGACTTTGACCGTCCAAGCCAGCTGGGCATTATTCTTGGCATTGAAATCATCCAGGTAGGGTATATGCTGGAAGAAGTTGGCGTCGATCTGTTTGTCTTTTAGAGCCGGATTCAATTGTACATAATCGGTAAAAACCTTGATCTCCAGGTCTACCCCTTCTTTGGCCAGCAAGGGCTTGGCCACTTCCAATATCTCCGCGTGGGGTTTGGCGGTGGCTCCTACCACCACTTTGGCCGCAGCCGGTTGGGGGGCGGCGTCGTTTTTGGCTGGTTCCGGGGCTTTGGTGCTGCAGCCGGCTACGACTGCCATCAGCAGTACCGCGCAGGCTATCAGCAGCAGTCTCTTTTTCATTACAATCTACCTCCTTTGATTAGTAATTTTGCCCGCCCATTTGTCTCCCGCCATCTGAACGCATTGGACAAATGCTATGAGGACTATGACCGTGACCCACATGATTAGATCCTCGTAGCGCTGGTAACCATAATAATAGGCCAGGGTACCCAATCCACCTCCTCCGACGATACCCGCCATGGCTGAGTAACCGACCAGGTTGATGGTGGTGATGGCCACCCCCAGGACGATGGAAGCCCGGGCTTCCGGGAGCAGCACTTTGATGATCACCTGCCAGGCGCTGGCACCCATGGATAGGGCAGCTTCGATCAGCCCCCAGTCGATCTCTTTCAGGGAAGTCTCCACCATGCGGGCCACGAAAGGAATGGCCGCCAGGGTCAGGGGCACCATCGATGCCACCGTCCCGATCGAGGTGCCCACCACCAAGCGGGTGAAGGGTATTACCAGGATCAGGAATATTATGAAAGGTATCGACCGCACGGCATTGATAAATGTGCCCAGTACCCGATTGAGACCCTTACTCTCCAGGATGTGGCCTTCTTCGGTAGTGACCAGGATCACCCCCAGGGGCAGGCCGAAGACGTAGCTCAATCCAGTCGCGATAGCTACCATGTACAAGGTTTCCCAGGTGGCTTGCAGAACCTTTTCCCACACCCAGGCCATGTCGGCACCCAGGCTGATCCCCATCAAACTGCTGGCCCAACCGGTGATCTGAGCAGTAATCATGCCATCACCTCCACTTCCAGGCCGCTGTCTTTAAGGAATTCCATGGACTGCCGCACCGCTTCCCGGTCCCCGATCAACTCCAGGGTCAGGTTGCCGAAGGGGACGTCTTTGACCCGGTCGATATTACCATACAGGATATTGGCGTCGATGCCGTGCCGCTTGATCATCGACGATATGACGGGCTCGCCGGCCGAGGCACCGATGAAGGAGACCCGTACCAGGCAGGAATAACTGCCCGAATGCCGGTTGATCAGGTTGCTTATGTATTCGTCGGGGGCGTCCTTATTGATGATCGAGCTGATGAAGCTCTGAGAGGTCGGAGTCCCGGGTTTGCTGAATATCGATATCACGTCGCCTACCTCAACGATGCGGGATTCATTGATGACCGCCACCCGGTCGCAGATCTGCTTGATCACGTTCATGTCGTGGGTTATCAGCAGGATGGTGAGACCCAGCTGGGAGTTTATATCTTTCAACAGCTTCAATATAGAACGGGTGGTATCGGGGTCCAAGGCTGAAGTAGCTTCATCGGAGAGCAGTATCTTGGGGTCGTTGGCCAGGGCCCGGGCGATTCCCACCCGCTGTTTTTGTCCGCCGCTGAGTTGGTCCGGGTACACCCGGGCTTTATCGGTGATGCCGACCAGTTCCAGTAGCTCGGCCACCCGCTGCTGGGCCTGCTGCGGAGGGATGTGGGCGATTTCCAGGGGGAACATGACATTATCAAAAACATTGCGGGAAGAGAGCAGATTGAATTGCTGGAAGATCATCCCGATTTTTTGCCGGGCCTGGCGCAGTTCCCGCTGTTTGAGGGCATTGAGGTCCTGCCCGTCGACCATGATCGAACCCCGGGTAGGTTTCTCCAGCATGTTGATGCAGCGGATCAGGGTACTCTTGCCGGCCCCGCTCAGCCCGATGATGCCGAATACCTCACCGCGCCGCACCGAGAGGCTGACGTCATCCAAGGCCAGGATGTCCTGGTGGGGCGTGTGATAAATCTTGCTCAGGTTGGTTATCTGTATCAAACGATCGGTCTCCCGCGCATATTTTAGTTTGCTTCCCATAAATATTAGCACAGTCTGCCCCTTAGCGTGTATACAAAACACAAGAAGCAAGGGGACGTTCTTTTTGCTTCCCAACAACTAGGCTTTGGGGGAAGCGGGGGGACGTTCTTCTTGCTTCTCACTTGCTATGCTTTGAAGATCCTGTTCGGACTGATTGCGGTTACCCGGGAAATCTGGCGTTGAGTTGAACCCTCGATGGTCTTGATATTCCGCAGTATTTCCCGCAGCTCTGATTTTTCCATGCTAATAAGGGTGGAGATTGCCCGCCCATTTAGCATCGCTTCGATCTCCAACCTCAGTTCGTCGTCGGTCATTCGTTTCCGGCAGTCATCTTCGATGCAAAGATCCGCACTCTCTTGCTGCAT
>JAQVXF010000106.1 GCA_028709355.1 Syntrophomonas sp. | reverse complement strand
GGGAGGGTGGGAACCGGCAGCGGACTGATGACGAATGCCACCTGGGAGCGCTGGTTTTAAGGCAGGAGCCCCAAGCCAGCCGGTCGCCGCCGTTAACGGTTCAAGTTGGGCCATATTGTGATGGCCAATTAGGGTGGTACCGCGGGAACTAGACTCTCGTCCCTTCAGGGATGAGGGTTTTTTGTTTGGTGAAGGAATTTTCAGTAAAGGAGGCGCCACAATGGAACTTAAGAAGAGGATTCTGGAACTTATTGAATATGATGCCCGTATCAACACCAAGACCTTGGGCACCATGCTGGACCAGGATGAAGAGGTGATCGTCAAAGCGATCGCGGAGATGGAAAAAGACAAGACCATTCTCGGCTATGGGACCATCATAAACTGGGAGAATATCGGGATTGACACGGTCACGGCGATGATTGACGTCAAGGTCAACCCGGAGAGAGACAAGGGATTTAACTCCACCGCGGAGAGGATCCAATTTTTTCCCGAGGTCAGGTGTGTCTACCTGATGAGCGGTACCTATGACCTCTCGGTGGTGGTGGAAGGCAAGACCATGAAGGAGGTAGCTCGCTTCGTATCCCAGAAGCTATCCACCCTCGATAATGTGCAGAGTACAGTTACCCATTTCGTGCTTAAACGATACAAACAGGATAATTTTATCTTTGAGGAACCGGAAATTGATAAAAGGCTGGTGGTAAGCTGATGAGCGGGATGGAATCCTATGTATCGGGTCTGGTCAAGAACATCCCCTGGTCTGGCATAAGAAAATTTTTTGACCTGGTATCCCAATCCGAAGGGGTCATATCTTTGGGAGTGGGGGAACCTGATTTCGTCACCCCCTGGCATGTCCGGGAGGCCTGTTGGTATTCGCTGGAGAAGGGCTATACGATGTACACCTCCAATTCGGGACTGCCGGAATTAAGGGATGAGATCGCGTTGTACGAAAAGCGCAAGATCGGGGTGGAATTTGACCCGGCCCAAGGCATTTTGATAACGGTGGGGGTCAGTGAAGCCACCGATATTGCTCTGCGGGCCTTGCTGGAACCGGGCGATGAAGTTCTTATCCCCGAGCCCTGCTTCGTTTCCTATGCGCCTGGAGCGGAGCTGGCCTTTGGTAAAGCGGTGCCGGTGGAGACCTTTGTGGAAGACCAATACCGGCTGCGGCCCGATTCGCTGGCAGCCTGCATAACCCCCCGCAGTAAGGTCCTGATCTTGTCCTACCCCAGTAATCCTACCGGCGGGATCATGACTGGACCGGATCTGCAAGCCCTGGTGGACATCATAATCAAGAATGATTTGATTGTTATCAGTGACGAGATCTACTCGGAATTGACCTACAACGGCAAGCATGTCTCCATCGCTTCCCTGCCGGGCATGAAAGACCGCACCCTGGTGCTGGACGGTCTTTCCAAAGCCTTTGCCATGACCGGCTGGCGGATAGGATATGCCTGCGGACATCCTGATCTGATCGGGGCCATGACCAAGATCCACCAGTATACTATAATGTGTGCTCCCATCATGGGCCAGATGGCGGCTATAGAAGCATTGCGCAATGGTGAGGTGGAGATGCGCAAGATGGTGGAGGACTATAATTACCGCCGCAAACTGATACTGAATGGTTTGAACCAGATCGGCTTGGATTGTTTCGAGCCCAAGGGAGCCTTCTACTGTTTCCCCTCTATCCGCAGCACCGGGCTGAGCAGCGAGCAGTTCTGTGAAAAGCTGCTCTTCGAGGAGCAGGTAGCGGTGGTGCCGGGCAATGCCTTCGGAGCCTGTGGGGAAGGCTTTATCCGTTGTTGTTATGCGGCCAGCATCGCCAACATCGAGGAAGCCATCGAGCGGATGGGGCGTTTTGTTAATCGACAAAAAAACCTATAAAGGATGCCTTTGTTCCCCGCCTCGGTCATGAATTTTGGTGGCGGGCACGAAAAAGGCGGGAATAATTGGATTTTTAACTAGAGGGAAAAGTTGTTGCGGGGTGAACCTCTTATACTAAAAGAGTATAGGGGGTTTTAGCATGTATGGGGAATTGGACGCCAGCGATATTGAACTCTTGAACGCCATCAGCAACCTGGCTCCGGTTTACCGCAAGGAATACAGGGATTACATCTACTATTTGCTGACTAAGCAATATAAGAGGGAACTGATGGGAGCCATCTTTCAAAATCAACTCCTGCATGGTCTGCTTCAGAGCACCCGGCATTTGGTGGAAAGAGACGATTTTCCGGCCAGCCAGGTGGAGAAGCGGATTGGGCAGATGCAGGAACTCTACTTCGGCATCTTCGAGCAGATCCACCTCAAATACAGTGAACTGGTGGATGGTTTGGATAGTCATGAATTGGTGCGGGACTTCGGCAAACTCAGCTTTGAAAATCTTAACCGCGCCTGCCGCAGTGGCAACTGTCTGCTGATAAGGATGGAGATGATGGAATTCTATCAAGGTTACCATCGGCACGCCCAGAAAAAAGAGGCCAGAAAAATCTTCGCGGTCTAGCCATTTGCAGTATAATATTAGCAATGTTCGTACATTGGAGGCTGCATGAATGATAATTAAGTTTCTGGGTGCTACCAAAACCGTGACTGGTTCGTTTTTCGTAATCGAGACCGGAGCGGTCCGGTTTGCCGTTGATTGCGGCATGTTCCAGGGCTCCAAACAATTGAAGGAAAAGAACTACAGTGATTTCCCCTTAGAACCCGGCTCCATTCAGTTCATAGTTCTTACCCACGCCCACATCGATCATTCCGGGCTTATCCCTAAACTATCCAAGGCGGGTTTCAAGGGGCCTATATACACCACGCCCGCTACCGCCGAGCTGTGTGAGATCATGTTCCCGGATGCCGGGCACATCCAGGAATCTGAAGTGGAGATGAAGAACCGTAAACTCAGCCGGGCCGGCAAGACTTTGCTGGAACCGATCTACACTGCCGAAGAAGCGCTGGAGTGCTTGCCCCAGCTGCACCCCCTCAATTACGATGAGGTGCACCGCCTGGCTCCGGGGGTGGAGATCAGGCTGCGGGATGCGGGGCACATCCTGGGTTCCAGTATGGTGGAGATGTGGATAGATGAGGATGGGCAGAAGGAGAAACTGGTTTTCAGCGGCGACCTGGGACAGGGCAGCCAGCCCATCATCAAAGATCCCACTATGATTGAAAGTGCCGATTACGTAGTGCTGGAGTCTACTTACGGGGACCGGTTGCACAAAGGCACGGCAACCCGGGTGGAACAGCTGCGCAAGATTATAGAGGAGACCATGAGTCGGGGCGGTAACCTTATCATCCCCTCATTCGCGGTGGAAAGGACCCAGGACCTGCTGTATGACTTGAGCATCCTGCAGGCTGAGGGCCAACTGGATCCCAGTATCGATATCTACATCGACAGTCCCCTGGCTATCGCCGCCACGGAAATATTCCAGCGCAACATGGAATATTACGACCAGGAGACCATGAAGATAATTGGGGGCGGACGCCATCCTCTCAAGCTGCCCAACCTCAAGTTCTCCCGCACCCGCGAAGATTCGGTGGAGTTGAACAACCGGGTGGGCAACACCATTATCATTTCCGCCAGTGGCATGTGTGATGCCGGCCGTATAAAATATCATCTCAAGTACAACCTGTGGCGGCCGGAGAGCACCATCCTGTTCGTTGGTTACCAGGCGGTCGGCACTTTGGGGCGCCGTATCCTGGATGGAGAGAAGATGGTCACCATCCACGGTGACCAACTGGTGGTGAAGGCCGACATCAAGAGTATCGAAGCCTATTCAGCCCATGCCGATCAGGTTGGGCTATTGAGTTGGCTGCGCCATTTCAAGCAAAAACCCAAGACCATCTTCCTGGTTCACGGGGAGGAAAAAGTGCAGCCGATATTGGCGGACCTTATTCAGTCGGATCTGGGTATTCCGGTACTGATCCCGGGATGGCTGGACAACTATGAACTGAGACCGGAAGGGGTCTTGGTGGAAGGGGCTATGGTACAAGTCCACGAACTGCCCGAGCACCGGGTGGCACCGGTCAATAAGGCCTTGGTTGCTGAACGCAAGTATCTTGAATTACGGACCCGCCTCAACACTCTGTTCCAGGAGAAATACGACCGGGCTCTCTACGATGAACTGATCGAATCCCTGGAAAAGATAGCCAGCAACATGTAGAATCCATTCGGTTTTTCCTAACAAGGGCCGTCCCTCGGGGACGGCCCTGCTTATCTGCTGCAAGGGTGAAGATCCCCAGCAGAAAGATTTGTTGCGAATAGACACCAATCGGAGGGAAATTCGGGCATAACGGTAACCCAATCCCGTCAAACGGTTTGCTGACCTTTGAGCCCTGATTAGTCCATATTTTTGGTGGCAGAGTCTTAATTTTGGATTAAATCACCTAATTGTATATTTGTTAGCCCTAATATCCGATGCTATAATTTTTGTACTTCTTTAGGGAGATGGAAAATCAATGCAACAAACCACCGCATCGCTCGAGTTGTTTCGCTGGGGTTATGCCCATTTACCGGGAGCGGTTTTCTTCTATGCCAAAGAGTTGGATTTGGACATGGAGGACATTGGCATACTTTCAGCTATTTTTTATGCTTATGAAAATACCAAGCCGTTGTATCAGTCAGGAGTACAGACCGGCCAGGTGCTGCTCCGCTGTTCCAGCCTCACCACCAACAAACTCTCCCGCCGGCTGCAGAAGCTGACCCGCCAGGGTCTGTTAGCGGTCAGCGAGGCCAACAGCAAGAATTTCACCGAGAAGATTGTCTGGCTGGAACCCTTGATGATCAAGTTGGAACAACTGGTGGTCCGCGACCACCCGGAAATAAGTCTGGGCTCAGCCGTCCGCCAGGCGGTCAACCAGGAGGATAGCCAGATGGCTGCCTATAAAGCTCGGATCGAGGCACTGGAGCGGGAG
>JAQVXF010000105.1 GCA_028709355.1 Syntrophomonas sp. | reverse complement strand
TGAGCGGTGCCCGCCGGCAGCACAAGTGGCGCAACGGGATGAGGTGAATTTATGCCGATCCAAGCATGGGTGATAGCCTTCCTGTTAACGGGGCTTCTGTACTTCCTAGCCGGGTGGCTGCCCTTCCGCTATCTGGGTGGGCGGGCCCTGACCAGCAGTCTCATCTCCCTGCACCTGGCCAGCCCGGTGATACTGGAGAAGATCAGGGACGGGGTGGTGCTTTTAGACGTCCAGGATCAAATCCTGCACGTCAACTCCGCCGCCTTGCGGATCCTCGAGAAAGAACCCTCCTTCGCCGGCCAACCGCTGGAAACCTTGTTCCAATCCAACTCTGCAACCGCCCTTCAACTCATGAAAGCCCGCGCCGGGCGCTGGGATCTCCAGGAGAAAACCCCTTCCGGTGATAAGTGGCTGGACATGACCTTCTCCCCTTTGACTGACAAGCAAGGCAAGCACCGGGGCCAGATCGTTATATTCCGGGACATCACCCCGCGCAAATTGGCCCAGATCCAACTGGAGGCGGCCAACCTGGAACTGAATGCCCGTAACCGTGATTTGGACCGATACAATTGTGAGATCAGAACCCTGCACGAGATGAGCAACCGGCTGCAGGCATGTGCGACGGTGGAGGAGTCCTATCCCATTATTCGCGGCTACATGGAGCAGTTGCTGCCGGCAGTGGCCGGCGGGCTGTATATCTGCTCACCCCAGCGCCGATGCCTGGAACTGGTCCTATCCTGGCCCGACCAGGTGGATCTGGCCGGCGAGTTCGAAGGCCGCCAATGCAAGGGCTTGGTCCAGGGGGAGCTCTACCGTTCCGGTTCCGGTTGGGCGGATGAATCCTGCGGGCATGTGGCAGGGCAGGAGGGTATAACCTATACTTGTCGACCCCTGATCATCGAAGGGGTCAGTATGGGATTGCTGCATATCTTCTATCCCACTGCGCAATTGAGTCAGAATCAGTTCGAGATGGCACTGGCGGTGCTGGATACCATAAAATTGGGCTTACTCAATCTGATGATGCAGGACAAGCTGCGCCAGGAGTCCATCCGGGATCCTCTCACCAATCTCTTCAACCGCCGTTATATGGAGGAGGCCCTGCGCATGGCTTTATATCATGCCCAGCGGACCGGGCAGCCATTGGCGCTGGTAATGGCCGATGTTGATAACTTCAAACAGATAAACGATCGGTACGGGCACCAGCAAGGGGACAAGGTTCTGGTGCAGGTGGGGCAGTTGTTCCTGAACAACATCCGCCGCAATGATATAGCCTGCCGCTATGGGGGCGACGAGTTTATCCTGGTGATGCCCGATGCTCCGCTGCAGTCTGCTTACGCCCGGGCCGACGCCTTGCGCAGGGAGCTGAGCGGCAGCCCGGAATCGCAATCCGGCCCCGAGCCTATCAGTCTGTCCCTTGGGGTAGCGGCCTTCCCTGAGCATGGGGAGACCGCCGCAGGCCTTATTGGCGCAGCCGATAAAGCCCTCTATCTGGCCAAGCAGGGTGGACGCGACCGGATCCACAGTGCCTGATCACAGCCCATCGCCTCCAGCGCCGGCTGGGTCAGCTGTCAGAGCTGCTTCGCCATTGGCTGGCGGTAGGTCCTGTACGGCCCTCAGCTTCTTCTCTATGGTGCGGGAGCGGCGGGAGGCGTTGTCGATCGTGTTGCTGGCCTCCTGGAGTTTCTTCTTGGTCTTGTCCAGGATGTCGCCGAAATGGCCGAACTCCGTCTTCACCACCCCTAACAATTCCCAGACCTCACTGCTGCGCTGTTCTATGGCCAGGGTGCGGAAACCCACTGATAGGCTGTTGAGCAGGGCTACCATGGTGCTGGGCCCGGTCACCAGAATCCGCAGTTCGCTCTGTAGAGCAGCCAGGAATCCAGGCCGGCGTACCACCTCTGCATAGAGGCTTTCGGTGGGCAGGAATATGATGCCGAAATCAGTAGTGTAGGGCGGGGCCAGGTATTTGTCCTGGACCATGCGGGCCTCTGAACGGATCCGTTTCTCCAGCTGGCGCCCGGCTTCCTCTACCTGTTCGGGCATACCCCCCTCGCTGGCTTCCACCAGGCGCAGGTAATCTTCCTGGGGGAATTTGGCATCTATAGGCAGCCATATCACTCCTTCGCCCTGGCCGGGCCCCGGTAAGCGGATAGCGAACTCCACCCGTTCCGTGCTGCCCGGTCGGGTAGCCACGTTGCAGGCGTATTGCTCCGGACTCAAAACCTGTTCGAGGATGTTGCCCAACTGGATCTCGCCCCATATCCCCCGGGTCTTGACATTAGTCAGCACCTTCTTCAGGTCGCCTACCCCGGAGGCTAGGGACTGCATCTCTCCCAAACCCTTGTGGACCATCTCCAGGCGGTCGCTGACCAGTTTGAAGGACTCTCCCAGCCTGGTTTCGAGGGAGGCATGCAGTTTTTCGTCCACGGTCTGACGCATCTGCTCCAGCTTCTGATTGTTGTCGGCTTGAATATCCCTCAGCCTGGTCTCCACCGTCTGGCGCATATGTTCCAGGCGAACTTCGTTGCCTGCCGCCAGTCGGTCCATCTGCTCGCTGAAAAGACCCAACTGGCTCTTCTGCAGGTGGGCGGCCTCATTGACCCGGTGCAGCAGCGAGTCCTCGAACAAGTGCAGGCTGTGGTTCAACTCCTCCCGTCCCTGGCGGGCCTGGCTGCCCGATTCGGTGCGCAGCTCCGACAGGTCGGCATGCATAACTGCCCAAGTGGACTCCTGGCTCTTTTCCAGGATCGCCAGGCGCTGTTCCAGGGATCCCTGCAACTGCCGGACAGTCAGCAGCTGCCACAGGATGAGCGATGAAATACAGATCACAACCAAGCTCAATATCGGTGCCAGATAGTCCAATATATTTACCTCCCCCCGGGTCATAATCCTATTGTAGCGGAACCGGGACGGGAATAGAACGGCTCCTGATCCCGGTCATGGCTCGGCAGGAGGGGCGGCCAACCTTATAAAGCCAAATTCCCTCGCTTAGGCTATAATAAAAATGGTATCGATAGAAAGATAGTGCCGGCAAGCTGAAATAATGAGGGGGAGATCGAATTGGATAAGATCGGGGTTAAATTCAAAAAACTTGCTGCCTGGGCCGCGGTTCCAGAGTATGAGACCAGGGGTGCGGCCGGCTGCGATATTTGCTTGGCCAACCAGGAAGAGATAGTGCTGTACCCTAACGAGGTCAGGAGTCTTTCCACCGGGCTGGCCATAATGATCCCGGCTGGATACGAAGGGCAGATCAGGAGCCGGGCCGGGATGGCCGGCAAAGGGATCATTGTGGCCAATGCGCCAGCTACCATCGATGGCGATCACAGCGGTGATATCAAGGTGTTGTTGCTCAACGTGACCGACAAACCGATCAAGATACTGCCGGGCCAGAAGGTTGCCCAGATGGTATTCGGCCCGGTGGTCCAGGCGGTCTTCATCGAGGAGGAGAGTTAAACACCGAGGCACTTAATCGACAATTGCATTACGATCCCTGTTGCGGCCGGGTACGAAAGTCCGGCGGTAAGGGGTGCGGGTCCCGGTAGGGTGCCAACATTGGCGGCTGGCCGGGATAATTTTTGCCCCGGTCTTATCTATCCCGGGGTGGGAGAGAAGGTGATGAAAAAAGCCGTTCCTCTGCGGCTGCCCTGTAAGCGACTGGTAATCCGAGCCGTATTAAGGGCATAAAGAATTATAGAGGAGGGGTATATATGGGATCTCCGGTGGGCAAGGGCAGAGTTTTTCTCACCATGGCGGCGGTGGCGGTATTATTGGCGGTGCTGACCCTGGGCGGGGGACGGGCCGGGCTCAATCCGCCCCAGGCATCCGCCCAGGCCGAGTTACCGGTAGTGGGCAGTCATGCCAATCTGGTCCAGCTGCTGCAGCAGGCCCGGGATAACGGTAATCTTTATGGACTGGAGATGGCTGATGGCATGATGTCCAAGCTGAGTACCGAAGCAGTAGCCCCGCAAACTGCTGGTGCTCCCAGCCCCAACCTCGATTTCTCTGCCACCAACCTGCAAGTGGCCGGGGTGGATGAAGGCGACCTGGTCAAGACAGACGGCACTTGGATCTACCAGGTCAACCAGCAACGGCTCAACATCATCAAGGCCCAGCCGGCAGCAACCATGTCCCTGGCTGCCCAGGTTGACTTCCATGACAGCGGTTTCAGGCCGGCGGAATTGTATGTGGATGGCGACCGGCTTATAGTGGTGGGAAACCTCGATGCTCAAGGTCCCCACCCCCTGCCCTATTACGAAAACGAGCCATTCCAATCCCGGATCTACCCCCCGGTCCCTGCCAGCCAGATGACCCGGGCCATAATCTATGATATCAGCAATCGGAGTCTTCCCACCGAGTTGAGACAACTGGACCTGGAGGGGCGCTATTTGGCCTCCCGCAAGGTGGGTTCTTCCTTTTACCTGTTGAGCAACAAATATATCGATTACTATCGCATCCAGGAGCAGCCGGGAGACACCCCGGTATGGCGTGATACCGCCCAGGGCGAAGGATATGTGGCGGAGAAATACCAGGATATCCGGTATTTTCCGGATTGCATCAATCCCAACTACCTGATGGTGGCGGCCCTAAATCTGGACCAGGCCGGAGCCCCAGCGGCCATAGACACCTATCTGGGCAGCGGGGAAGAGGTATATGCCTCCACCCAGTCCCTTTTCGTGGCGGTGCAGCACCAGGACTACCAGGTCAAGCCGCTGATGGGGAGCATGATCGGGGAGCGCCCCCCGGAGAGCACCACCAGCATTTACAAATTTCAGCTGCAGCCGGACAAGGTGCGATATTTCGGTTCCGGCCAGGTACCGGGCCGCATCTTGAACCAGTTCTCCATGGATGAACATGATGGTTATTTCCGCATCGCCACCACTCGCGGGGAGGTATGGCGCAGCGACCAGTTCACTTCCTCCAACAAT
>JAQVXF010000104.1 GCA_028709355.1 Syntrophomonas sp. | reverse complement strand
GCTTAAGGGGGGTAGGCCGGATGGAGAGCCTGGACATCATCCTGGAGGGCTACCCAAACCGCCTGACCGCCGCTGACAAGAGGTTCTGGGCGGAAAAAAAGAACTCCTTGTACCAACATTACCTGCAAAAGGTTTCGCCGGACGATATGTTCCCGGATTTCCCACCGGTCCTAACCTATCTCCAGCAAAGAGGCATCAAGACCGCCATCGGTTCATCCAGCAAGAATGCCCGCACTATCCTGACCCGGATCGGATTGGAGCAAACCTTCGATGTGGTAGTCGATGGAACCGATATCAGCCAGCCCAAACCCGCCCCCGAGGTCTTCCTGAGCGCCAGCCGGTTGTTGGGCGTCGCCCCGACTGCTTGTCTGGTGGTGGAGGACAGCGAAGCGGGGCTGCAGGCGGCACTGAAGGCCCACATGGACTGCGCGGCCATCGGCGACGGGGTTCGCTACGGGATAGCGACCTATAATTTGAGTAGGCTTAAGGATTTGTTGGAGATCAAGGGGCTCAGTTAGACGGAGGGGCTTTTTCAGGGACCGGGTGGAGCGAGCGACCAAGAACTGTGGCCGCCGCCAACTTGATTGGTCCTCTCATTGGGGTGGCAAGATGTAAGCGGATATCTCCGTGCCGCTTCAGAGCCCCCTTTGCCCAAGGACAAAGCATAAATATAGGGCCCGTCTTCGACAGGGCCCAGCGCGCTAAGTTTTCACTTTTCATCTGTCTGCTCGTCCGGAGCCTCGACGGAGCTGTAACCATTTCTAGTCCCCGTTGCCTACTTCTTGTTGGTGTTGATGCCGAAGGGCACATATAGCATACAGGTACCCAAGTACGCGGTGCCGGCAGCTATAACCGCCAAGATCCAAAACCACCAGGAGACTTTGATTGCCAAGTACACAAAAACAACAGCCAGTACATAACGGATGATCTTGTCGGTACTACCTACGTTCTTGACCATGAATTCACCCTCCCTCCTGTTCGTGCGGCAATAATTACCTGCCTGATACCATTATAAGGCGTCGTACAGATATCTTGCCTACTTTTATTTCGCATTTTGTTGTTGAGACTACACTCCCGATGCAGGCGATATCTCGAGTCACGTGACTTTGTTGGTGGCCGCCATTGTAGAGATATTTTGGCAGTCAACTTCGAGTCCGGGGAAGGCGCTGCGGCATACAAACGGCGCGCACCGCGGGCGGGATTGTGAGTGATGGTATTCCATGGTAGTATGGTTAATATAAGAAATGAACTTCTGCCTTGTAAAGGAATCTCATGCCCACCCCGCCCCTTTAGTCATTTTGCTTAGCTGATTGGCAGTCCGTGACCGGGAGGTGATAGCCGGTTGTGCCCGAACCATGCCGCCGTGAGGTGGTGTGTCGCCAAAACCCTGCGATCTGCGATGCCAACGGAGTAATGATCGGATTGCTCTTCCGTCCCAGCACAGGCGCACCACTGCCGGCCGGAAGAGTAGGATTTCGCGATAGTTCATGCAACAATTTTGAGAAGGGGGTATTGATTTTGAAAAGATCTGATTATTCCCAGCCCATGCTTCATCCTGCGTCCCGACCAGCAGGATGGACGGCCCTCCTGGTCATCATCGCTCTGCTGCTGACCAGCCTGGCCTGGCCGATGGCGGCCCGCGCAGACACGACATCGCCTACCTCGATGTTTTTAGCTGCTCCGGCTGATCTCTCTGCCACGCCGGTGTCGGTCTCCCAGATCAATCTGGCCTGGGCCGACGTTTCTGGCAATGAGACCGGTTACAGCATTGAACGCCGCAAGGATGGCGAGCTCTTCACAGAGATAGCCCTGATGCCGGCCAATACCAGGGCCTATTCCGACAGTAGTCTCTCACCTGGTACCACCTATACTTACCGGCTGCGCGCCATCGGCAATGGCACCAACATCTATAATTCGGATTATTCTGCCGAGGTCAGTGCCCGCACCTGGTACGAGGTGATCGTGATACCAGTGATCCCTGGCGCTCCTTCCAGCCTGATAGCCGCTGCAGTCTCAGCCTCCCAGATCGATTTGTCCTGGCTGGATCAGTCGGACAATGAGACGGGCTACCGTATCGAGCGCCAGAGCGGCAGCGGCGACTTCGTCCAAATAGGGATGACCGCTCCCAACGTTACCAGCTATGCTGACATTGGACTGCCGGCTGCTGCGACTTTTACCTACCGGGTGCAGGCGGTCGGCAACGGCCGGGATGTGCGTGATTCCGCCTGGTCCAACCAGGCCACCGCCATAACCGCTGGGACTGCTGCCACCCCTATCATCTTGGAGGCCCCCTCCAACCTGACCGCTGTAGCTGCCGGCAGCAACCAGATAAACCTGGCTTGGACTGATAATTCCAGTCACGAGTTCGGCTACAGCATCGAGCGCCAGGTGGGCGGTGAGAGTTTTGGCCCCATCGACAGTGTCTTAGCCAACATCACCACCTACCAGGACACTGGGCTAGCTACCGGCACCACCTATACCTACCGTATCAAAGCTTATGGCAACGGCCGGGATGTGAGGAATTCGGAATATTCCAACCAGTCCTCGACCACTACCAGCCTGGCGCCGGGAGCCCAGAGGGTGCTCCGTTTCTATCTTGGCCAATCCGAATATTACGTCAACAACCAGCTGCAGAGCATGGATGCGGTCCCGGTCAGCATCAAGGGCCGGACCATGCTGCCGGTGACCTATGTGGCTCCAGCCTTGGGGGCGCGGGTATACTGGAACCAGGCCGAACGCAAGGTGACCATCGTCCAGGACAGCAGCACCATCGAGATGTGGCTGGGCCTGAATTTCGCCCGGGTCAACGGCACGGCCGTGATGATCGATCCGGCCAACTCGGAAGTGGTGCCGCTGGTAGTCCCGCCCGGCCGCACCATGCTGCCGCTGCGTTTTATCGCTGAACAGCTCAAAAGCCAGGTGGATTGGGATGCCGCCCAGCAGATGATAACCGTGACCTATCCTAAAATATGACCGGTGATGGTTGGGGAACATGTCGTCATCGACGGGGGATTGATTTCCACATTGGTGAATGGGAGACCCGCGTTTATCGGCTATCTCGATGCGAAAAAAGTCGGTGATTGACAAAATCAGATCGCTTGAGTATATTTTTATCTATAATTTCAAAATGTAAAGGCATTGACGGAGAGAGTACGTTTCAGTTGAACGTCGCAGCGAGCCGGGTCAGGTGCAAGCCGGTACCAGTAGTCTGAATCCGAAGATCACTCCTGAGCTGCGGACCGAACGTTTACCCAGTAGGCTCCGACGGTTTTCCCCCGTAAACGGGAACGCATATGATGGTATGTCGATATTAACGGGTGGTAGAGCGGATGTCATGATGGCTTCCGTCCCTTTAAGGGACGGAAGCTTTTTAGTTTTAGCGAGGAGGGCAAGAGATGGCGAGCAAAGGGATGGTGGAATTTCGCTGGCACGGCCGCGGTGGCCAGGGGGCCAAGACGGCCTGCCTGCTGCTGGCGGATGTGGCCGGCCAGCAAGGCAAATTCGTGCAGGGATTTCCCGAATACGGACCAGAGAGGATGGGGGCCCCAATCACTGCTTATAACCGCATCAGTGAGCAACGGTGCCATATTCATTCCAACATATATTATCCGGACTATGTGATCGTGGTCGATGAAACCCTGTTGGAAGGGGTCGATGTGACTGGAGGACTGAAGGAGGGCGGGGCCATAATCATCAACACTCCCGGCTCTCCGGCGGACATGCGACCCCGCCTGCGGGGATGGGCGGGCCGGGTATGCACCGTGGATGCCCGCCGCATCTCAGAGGAGTTCCTGGGCAGCAACTTGCCCAACACCCCCATGCTGGCGGCTGCGGTCAAGGTCAGCGGAGTCCTGGACCCCTGGTCTTTTCTAGCCCATATCGAAGAATCTTTTCAACATAAATTCGCCGCCAAGCCTCAAGTGGTGGCGGGCAATATGGCGTCACTGAAGAAATCCATGGAGGAGGTGCAGGTAGGATGATACGGGCCAAGGATATCAATGAACATACCCCCTGGCAGGAACTGACCCCCGGTGGGGAGATCTATGAACCGGGCACTGCCCGTCTATTCAATACTGGTACCTGGCGGACCGATACTCCGGTATTCCACGCCGAGGCCTGTAAACACTGCATGCTCTGTGTGCCTTTCTGTCCCGACAGTGCTATCCCAGTGCAGGACGGTAAGCGCCTGGATTTCGATTATATGCATTGCAAGGGCTGCGGCATCTGCATGGCAGTGTGCCCCTTCCCGGCGATCACCATGGTGGCAGGAGGTGAGCCCCGATGAGCCAGCGCCTGTCCGGCAACGAAGCCGTGGCATATGCCATGAAGCAGATAAATCCTGATGTTATGGGAGCGTTCCCCATCACCCCTTCCACCGAGATACCAGAATACTTCGCCAATTATGTCGCCGATGGAGAGGTAAACACCGAGTATGTGACAGTGGAGTCGGAGCACAGTTCGATGTCGGTTTGTCTGGCGGCCCAGGCGGCTGGAGCCCGGTCGGTATGCGCCACCTCCTCCTGCGGGCTAGCCCTGATGTACGAGCTGCTGTATGTGGCGGCTTCCTCCCGGCTGCCCATCACCCTGGCCTGCGTCAACCGGGCTCTGTCCGGGCCCATCAATATCAACAATGACCACTCCGACTCGATGGGAGCCCGGGATGCCGGGTGGATCCAGATCTATGCCGAAAACAACCAGGAGGCCTACGACAATTTCCTGATGGCCATGCCTATCGGCGAGACGCCCAGCATACGGCTGCCGGTGATGACCTGTATGGATGGTTTTATCACCAGTCACGCGGTGGAGAATATAGAACTGCTCGAGACCGAGGCGGTGCGTAAATTCGTAGGGCCATACAATCCCGAGCACTACCTGTTGAAAACCGAGAATCCTCTGGCAGTCGGGCCCTATGACATAAGCCCCTATTACATGGAACAAAAGGTCCAGG
>JAQVXF010000103.1 GCA_028709355.1 Syntrophomonas sp. | reverse complement strand
CACATAGATCATCATATGATCGATGCGCCGCAACAGCTCGCTTATTTTCTCCGGAACCCGAGCCAGGTGGTAGGCAGCACTGGAACTGTATAACAAAATCATAGATGCCCCGAAAACGCTGAACGCGGCCACGTGCCTGGAAGTAGCATAGATAAGTGCATACCTGATCAAGAGTATCAGACCCACCACCGATAACAGCGCTCCCCCGAGGTGGGTCAAGCCGCTGACCGGATCTTTGCATTTTTCCAGTAGCAGGTGATGGATCTTCATAATCATATTCCTCCTGACGACAGTATCCAACTGCCGGTCCAATCAAACCAGCCCAATATATAATTATACTATATGTGGAAATTAATCTGATTTCAAGTTCGCCGCCCAAACCAAAGCCCCTCCAGGTGGAAGGGCAGGGGGACACTGCGATGAGACATATGGTGATTAGGATGTGCGGGCAATGGTGTGGATGGCCCGGATGACCTGCTCGATGTGGTCAGGGACATTGAAAAATCCCGGGCTTAATCGGCAGGTACCGGATTGCAGGGTGCCCAGAGTTTGGTGCGCCAGGGGGGCGCAGTGCAGACCCGAGCGGGTAGTTATTCCGTAATCGTGGTCGAGGCGCATGCTTAGTTCTCCACAATCCATGCCCTCCAGGTTGAAAGCGATCACTGCCGTACAACGGTTGCCGGGGCCCCTGCCGTAAAGCTGCACCCGGTCGATGTTGCCCAGACCTTCCAGTAGCTGGCTAACCAAGGCCTGCTCGTGGCGGAAAATCCTGTCGCACCCAGTGGCCAGGATATAACGGGCAGCTGCCCCCAGTCCAGCAATACCGGGTGTATTGGGGGTGCCGCTCTCCAACCGGTCAGGCATGAAATCAGGCTGCTCCAGAAATTCGGAGTGGGAGCCAGTCCCGCCCAGGATCAGCGGGTCGATGTCTAGCCCCGGTCGCACATAAAGCCCTCCGGTGCCTTGAGGCCCCAGCAGGCCTTTGTGACCGGTAAAAGCCAGCAGGTCAATGTTGGAATCCACGATGTCGATATCCAACAATCCAGCTGTTTGTGCGCTGTCAACCAGAAATATGAGGTCATGCTGCCGGGCGATTTCCCCAACCTCCCGGATGGGCATGATGGTACCGGTCAGGTTGGAGGCGTGCTGGATGCATATCATGCGGGTATTGGATTTGATGGCCGCGGCTATCGCTTCCGGATCGAGAATGCCTTCCGAATCGCAGGGAACCGCAGTCCACTCAATTCCAATCCCGGTCAGGGCAAACAGAGGGCGAGCCACCGCATTGTGCTCCATGCTGGTGGTGATAATATGGTCACCGGGGTGCAGGCAACCTCTGAAGGCCGTGTTTAATGCTTGAGTAATATTCAACATGAAAGCTATGTTAGCACCATCCTGGATATTAAAGAGGCTCGCCAGAGCTTCCCGGGCATCTAAGATGAGCGAACCCGCGGCCAGGGTCTGAGTGTGGGTCCCACGTCCCGGGCTGCCCCCCATATGACGATTGAAATGATCCACGGCCTGGTATACACATTCCGGTTTGGGAAAAGATGTTGCCGCGTTATCCATGTAGATGCGTTCCATCCAGCTCACCTCGCTTCGCGTGGTAAGTATATCACATCCATTCTATGGTTTGAAATAACCTCGAGTTATAGTAACCAGCCCACCAAAAGGCGGGACAAGTATGATCTACTTGCCCCGCCGCAATTCCTGTTTTCACTTTCTATTCGGGATTAATCCAGTCGATGGTCAACTTGCCCTCCTGGCTGCCCACCTTGATGGTGGCTCCATCGACCACCTGCCCGCTGACCAGAGCCCGCCCTACCAGGGTCTCCAGCCGGCTCTGCAGGAACCGTTTCAGGGGCCGGGCCCCGAACACGGGATCATATCCTTCCGCGGCTATAAACAGTTTGGCTTCCTCGGAAAGTTCCAGTTTTATCTGCCGATCCTGAAGACGGTTGCGCAAGTCGTCCACCAGCAGCTCCACGATCTGCTCGATCTCGGGCAGGGTCAGGGGCTTGAAGAGGACGGTCTCATCCACCCGGTTCAGGAATTCAGGCCGAAACCACTTGTGCAATTCGTTCATGACCAGGTCACGGGTCGCTTCACTTATCTCGCCTCGTTCATTGATGCCTTCCAGCAGATATTGCGATCCCAGGTTGGAAGTCATGATTATAATAGTGTTCTTGAAATCGACGGTCCGCCCATGGGAATCGGTTATGCGGCCATCGTCCAGCACCTGCAGCAAGACGTTAAACACATCGTGATGAGCCTTTTCTATTTCATCAAACAGGATCACCGCATAGGGTTTGCGCCGCACCGCCTCGGTCAGCTGTCCCCCCTCGTCATATCCGATATAACCCGGCGGGGCCCCGATCAGTCGGGAAACGGTGTGCTTCTCCATATACTCGCTCATGTCGATGCGGATCATGTTCTTATCGGAGTCGAACAAAGCCTGGGCCAGGGTTTTGGCCAATTCGGTCTTGCCCACCCCGGTAGGTCCCAGGAATATGAAGGAGCCTATGGGGCGGCGGGGGTCTTTTATGCCGGCCCGGGCCCTTATGATGGCATCGGCGACTAGGCTGACCGCTTCATCTTGGCCGATCAGTCGCTCGTGCAGGATCTCGTCCAGGCGCAGTAACTTTTCCCTTTCCCCTTCTACCAGCCGGGTCAGGGGAATCCCGGTCCAGCGAGATATTATCCGAGCGATCTGTTCCTCGGTGACTTCTTCGCTGAGCACACTCACCGGGCCCTGTTTACGGGCCATGAATTCCTCTTCCGCCTTGAGCCGCCTCTCCAGTTCTGGCAGCTTGCCATATTTCAGCTCGGCGGCCTGGTTCAGGTCATACTCCCGTTCGGCCCGCTCGATCTCCTGCCTGATCCGGTCGATCTCCTCTCTCAAGGCGGTGACCTTATGGATGGCGTTCTTCTCAGCTTCCCACTTGGCCCGCATGGAATCCGATTTGTTTCTGATATCAGCCAGTTCTTTCTGCAAATTTTGCAGCCGCTCCTGGCTGGCCGGGTCCTTTTCCTTGCTGAGGGCGGCTTCCTCGATCTCCAGCTGCATTATCCGCCGGGATATTTCATCCAGTTCCGCCGGCATAGAGTCGATCTCAGTCCTCACCATGGCGCAGGCTTGGTCGACCAGGTCGATGGCCTTGTCGGGCAGAAAGCGGTCGGATATATAGCGGTTGGATAATACCGCCGCGCCTACCAGGGCATTATCATGGATCTTGACCCCATGAAATATCTCAAACCTTTCCTTCAGTCCCCTCAGGATGGAGATGGTGTCTTCGACCGTCGGCTCTTCCACCATGATCGGTTGGAAGCGGCGCTCTAGAGCGGCGTCCTTCTCTATGTGTTTGCGATACTCATCCAGGGTGGTGGCGCCGATACAATGCAGTTCACCCCTGGCCAGCATGGGTTTCAGCATATTGCCGGCATCCATGGAACCTTCCGCCTTGCCGGCCCCCACGATATTATGGAGCTCATCGATGAATAGGATTATGCGGCCTTCGCTCTTGGTTATCTCTTCCAAAACCGCCTTTAATCTCTCTTCGAATTCGCCCCGATACTTGGCCCCTGCCACCAAGGCTCCCATATCGAGTTCAAAGATAGTCTTGTTCTTCAGGCTCTCGGGCACATCGTTGCGTACGATCCGATGGGCAAGCCCTTCGACGATGGCCGTCTTGCCTACCCCCGGTTCCCCGATCAACACTGGATTGTTCTTGCGTTTACGGGACAGGATCAGAATCACATCCCGGATCTCACTGTCGCGGCCGATGACCGGGTCCAATTTACCGCTCCGCACCAAGGAAACCAGATCGCGGCCATACCTCTCCAGGGCTTCATAGGTCGTCTCCGGAGTGGGACTAGTCACGCGCTGGTTACCCCTTACCGCGGTTAAGGCTTTAAGGAAAGATTCCCGCCCCAGCCCGGCCTGTTTCATGATCCGGGCCGACGCTGCCGAGGCTCCCTCCTCGAGCATGGCCAAAACCAGATGCTCAACACTTACATAGTCATCCTTCAGCCGGCTGGCTTCCTGCTCAGCCCTAGCCAACAGCTGGTTCAAACGCTGGGTGATATACACTTTGCCGGCTTCACTGCTGCCGCCCGAAATACGGGGGCGTTTACCCAGGTTGTCCTGGAGTTCCTTCATTATTGTATCCGTGTTTACGTTGGCCCGCTCCATCAAGCGGGGAATAAGTCCGTCGCCCTGCTGCATCAAGGCCAGGAATAGGTGCTCGACATCTACCTCCTGGTGTCCGAAACCGGCTGCCATGCTTTCTGCTTCGTGCAGAGCCTCTCTGGATTTTTCAGTTAGTTTGTTCATGTCCATCTATATACACCTCCCACAGGAAAAACTTCTAGCCTTTCTTCAGCCGGTCGATCTCCGTCTCCAAAGTTTCGATCCGCTCCAACAGATCGATTACCAGGCCTACCGCGGCCCAATTTATGCCCAATTGGTAGCGCAGGCGCACTGCTTTGCCGATGGTGCCCACCACCTCGGGGGAGAACAGGACCTGCGGACTGGATTGGGCCGGCTCTATCAATCCCAGATCCACCATCCGCTGTAATAACTCCGGATGGATACAGGCCTGGCGGGCGGTCTCCATCAAGTCGAGCAGATTGCCGGAGATTGTAGGGCGCCGCAGGACCAGGTAATAATTATGATACCGCATGCTGCTTACGCCTCCTTTCCAGCTTGGCGGGGATCGAATTTGGATACCCGGGTCAATTCTTCGAACAACTCCCGCTCCTGCTCGCTGAGTTTCTTGGGCACCACGATCCTGGTGACCGCATACAAATCACCGTGCCCCCCCTTGGCGAGGGGCATACCCTTGCCCCGCAGGCGCAACTTCTGGCCTGACTGTACCCCGGCAGGCACGGTGAGATTGACTTTGCCGGTCATGGTGACCAGTTCCACCTTGGTCCCCAAGGCAGCTTCCCATGGACTTAACAGAACCTCTTCTTCTAAGTCAGA
>JAQVXF010000102.1 GCA_028709355.1 Syntrophomonas sp. | reverse complement strand
CTCCTTGTTGAATATTGGTAATTCCCCCGCCATCTCCGTCCGGTACCCGAATAAGGAGGACTTGGCATCAGCACCGTTCGGCCAGAAATCGATATGCAGGGTCATATCACCCTCCATTACCGTCATGCAGGCCAAGCGATGACCGTTACGGATCTCTTCAGGCATCAGCTTTTCTCGTTCATTTGCAGATATGGCACCGATCTGTCCACTCATCCGAAACTTGCACTTGGAGCAGGTACCCTTGCCACCACAGGCACCACCGATGTCCCAACCGCTGGTCTCCATGGCCTCCCAGACCGTCTTGCCCGGCTGGCTCCAAAAGATATGCTCTTCCCCATCCGGGGTAATCATGGTCAGTTTCACATAATCGGCCATATTTCCATCGTCTCCCAGCCTAAAATTATCATCCTCATTCTAACAAAAAAAAGACGGCCGCAGCCGTCTTTTCTGGTCGGAAACTATTGGGGCTTGGTCTCAGCCATGATCACGAACGAGAATACCATGACCCATGCCAATGAAGCTAATACTGCGATGGTTGCACCGCTCCAATCACCGCTGGTGGCAACCTGCTTGTTGCCCATGCTGTAAAGAATATTGAACACTACAATCCCGAGTCCGGTCAGAATGAATACCCACTTTTTCAAAGACCCGGACAACTGGAATTTTTTCGCCCAGGAACAAAACTTGATAAATATATAAGTTATCAAGAAAACCGATAGTAGGAGCACTATTGGATTATAAAATATCCCTTCCCCTCCAGCTGCATGTCCTGCCGCCTCTGAAGCAAATATTGCTAGCACTTTTTCACCCCCCTCTATATGAAGATTGCCTTGATACCAATTCTATTGCTTGGGATAGTGTAAAACAACAACTGAAGAACGTTAATCTTACCCGTCCCGGTTACTAAATCTCTACTATCTATTCTCCAAATGCAGACAATATCCTGCTGTCCTTCTTACTTTTTTTAAGAAAATAGGAACAAATTCATTCTATGGTTAGATGAATTGTAGTTGAACACATCTGATTCGTGTATAATTATAGCCGCAAGTAAATCGGATAGTCGCGGGTAGTCAATACCTGAGGAAAGTCGGAGCTCCGCAGGGCAAGGTGCTGGATAACGTCCAGTGGGGGCGACCCTAAGGATAGTGCCACAGAAACAAACCGCCAGGGATTTCCCTGGTAAGGGTGGAACGGTGAGGTAAGAGCTCACCAGCAGGCAGGCGACTGTCTGGCTAGGCAAACCCCACCCGGAGCAAGACCGAATAGAGGAGCCATGAGGTTGCCCGCCTCGCTCCCGGGTTAGGTCGCTGGAGGTGTCAGGCAACTGGCATCCTAGATAGATGATTATCGAATACAGAACTCCGCTTATAGATTTACTTGCATACTTCACTTGCTGTCACCCTGACAAGCAAAAAGGACTGGCATTCCCGGTGGTTACTGCAGCCCTGGCGGGATTAGATGTTGTTCCGTCCTGACTTTGTAGTGGCCTTTGGCCGCCCCATTCCGGTTCACCTATCCCCCCGGTCCACCAAAAAAAAGAGGTATGCCGTTTCAGCACACCTCCTGTTTATTGAATCCGCTATTTCTTCTTTTTGGCAGCAGCCTTTTTACCTTTGGCTGCCGGTTTTACAGCGATGGCTTCCTTCAGGGATTTGCCGGGCTTAAATGCAGGAACTTTGGTAGCGGGAACAACGATCTCCTTGCGGGTCGCCGGACTAATGACCTTTCTCTCTTTACGATCACGTACTTCAAAGCTGCCAAACCCGATAATTTGGACCTTGTCCCCCTTTGCCAATGCATCCTGGATCGTTGCTACCATGGCCTCCAGAGCTTTGGCTGCGTCTTTTTGTGTGAATTCCGCTTTCTCAGCTAAGGCCTTCACAAGTTCCGATTTGTTCACGACTTAATCCTCCCTTTAATATTTTTTTGACGTAAGTTTACATTCCCCATCAAATCGGCAAATCCTTCTAAAAAAACTAAAATATTTTTGAAAAATCAGGATTTTTCAAGAAATTTTACGGTTTTTTCATGGGAATGCTGATTTTATTGGCCCATCACTGTTAAGATTCTACCACTCTTCTTCTTTTTGCAACATCTAAAATCCCAAAATAATGGTGCTAAATCGATTCTTCATCCCGCAAATCCCATTGTCGCTTAGTTTCTAACTAATTATACGAATAAATCAGCATATATTCAGGACTTTTCGGCTATCGCGGGAAAAAATTTTAACGCACAAGCCGCGTCTTTCCACCTCTTCAGACAATAACCGGCTCAGGAATGCCGACATTATGCCCTCGGTCCCTTCGTGTCCAGCATCTATCACCGCCAGTCCCATGTCCAGGGCGTCCTTGGCCTGGTGATATTTGAGATCTCCAGTCACCAGCAGATCACATCCCTGCATCCTGGCTTGGAGGGCAAAGTCGGCCCCGGCACCGCTAACTACCCCCACTTTGCTGATGGCCTTCTGCCAATCTCCCGCCACCACCACATGGCTTAAACCGAGTGCCTGCTTGACCTGAATGCAAACCTGTTGCAGGGTTGCGGTCTCAGCCAGATAACCGGTTCGTCCCATGCTATAGGTAGGTCCTTCCCGCTCCAGGGGGTAGAGGTCATAGGCTATCTCCTCGTATGGATGCACCTCGCTCATCTTGTTCAAGACAGCTGCGAGGCGAGGTTGGGGTACCACGGTTTCCAGGCGATATTCCTCCACCTCTTCTAAATCCCCTACCTGCCCGATAAATGGCCGGCTGCCCGCCAGGGGCCGGAAACTTCCGGTACCTTTACTCATAAAACAACAATCCTGGTACCTGCCGATGTGACCAGCCCCGGCGCTGAGAACCGCCGCCCGGACCGCTTCAATATGAGAAGCGGGAACATAGACCACCAATTTGATCAACTTATCCTGGTAATACCGATCCAGGGGAGAAATGTCCTGCAATCCCAATCTTTCCGCCAGCACCTGGTTCAGGCCCCGGGCTCCGGCATCCAGGTTGGTGTGGGCTGAATAAACGGTGAGGCCTGCCTCTATGATTCGCTTAACCAGACGACCCTGGCTCGCATCGTAGTCTATCGACTTCAGAGGAGCGAAGAAGATAGGGTGATGGGTGATCACCAGCTCAAACCCATTTTGAGCAGCGTAGTCTACCACCCCCTCGTCAACGTCGAGGACGACCAGGGCATTGGCAACGGATTGAGTCGACGACCCCACCTGCAGCCCGGGATTATCCCATTTGGCGGCCAAATAGAGTGGAAAGAGTTCCTCCAGGATATCAATTATGGCTTGCACGGGGGCTGGCATTCAAGATCTCCTCCAATCGTAACACCCGCTGATTATATAGCTGGGCGGCAGCCTGAATATCGGGTTTCGGCGAGGCCAACATGTCATGATAAATAGTCCGTAGTTTATGCAGCCTACGCTTTATGTATTCCTTTTTCAAATCATCGTCAGTTTTTAGGATTATGGGGCCGACCTCCAATTCCAGTTCGTTTAACGGCTTGAACCCTAGCCCCGGTCGGGCGGCGATCACTATATACAGACGCTGCTCCTCCTGCACCAGACGTTCGTCCTCGATGCCCCAACCTTGCTCGCTCAGATGCCGGCGCAACACCTCCACCCTGGTCATAGGCTGGAATAAAAATCGTTGGAACGTAGCCGCTTTGTCCCAATCGTGGCCCAAGATATCGACCATGGTGTCCCCGCCCATGCCAGCCAGCACCACCTCCTGCACCTCACCAGCGCAGAGCACCTGCAGTCCGTCCCCCTGGCGCAGTTCGATATTTTTTCGGTCATGACTTTGCAGCAGTGCCTGGCGAGCCCGGTCCCACGGTCCTTCCCCCAGTTCACTAACTATCACCCAAGGGGAGACGCCCTCCTCAACCAGGTACAAGGCTAATCGAGCGTGGTCAGCACCTACGTCAGCGACAGTATGCCCCGGTGTAATCATCTCCGCCAATAAACCCAGTCGCCCAGTCAGTTTAGACATCCTGTATTACCTCAAGTACTTATTCGGATAAGCAAAACCCGGATACCTTTGAGCAGATATCCGGGGCTGGCGACTGGAGCGGATTACCTCTAAACAGAGGGCAAGGTCTTCAAGCTGGTCTGAATCTCCTCATCGGTAGGAGCATAGTCTATCATCTGTCCAGACAGATAATTATCATAGGCCGACAGGTCCAGCTGTCCGTGACCGCTCAGGTTGAAGACGATAGCCTTGGCCACGCCCTCTTCTTTCGCCTTCAATGCCTCGTCTATTGCTGTTCTGATTGCATGGGCAGACTCCGGTGCCGGCACTATCCCTTCAGACTGGGAGAAGAGCATGGCGGCCTCGAATACTCCTGTCTGCATTACCGAAGTGGCTTCAATCAGACCGTCTTGATACAATTGGCTGACCAAGGGCGACTCCCCATGATATCTCAAACCGCCGGCATGGATCCCCGCCGGAGTGAAATCATGGCCCAGGGTGCACATCTTCAGCATCGGGGTGAATCCCGCCACATCGCCGAAGTCATAAGCGAATACCCCTCGGGTCAGGGTTGGACAAGCGGCTGGTTCCACTCCCAACAGGCGCACTTTCTTGCCTGCCAATTTATCGGGGATGAAGGGAAATGCGATGCCGGCGAAATTGCTCCCCCCGCCGCAGCATCCGATAACTATATCGGGGTAATCATCGACCATCTCCATCTGCAGCTTGACCTCCTGGCCAATGATGCTCTGGTGGACGCAGACGTGGTTTAGCACGCTGCCCAGTGAATAATGGGTATCGGCCCGCTGCATGGCGTCTTCGACCGCTTCACTGATGGCTATAGCCAAGGTACCAGGGGTATCCGGATGCTTGGCCAGTTCCGACCGACCGCTCTCGGTGAGATCGCTGGGGCTGGGTACGCAATTGGCTCCGTATACATTCATTATCATTCGCCGATAGGGCTTTTGTTCGTAGCTGACCCGCACCATATAAACCATGCATTCTAATCCAAACAGTTTGCAGGCCAGCGATAGGGCGGTGCCCCATTGACCAGCCCCGGTTTCGGTGGTAA
>JAQVXF010000101.1 GCA_028709355.1 Syntrophomonas sp. | reverse complement strand
AAGGATTTTATGAATTGGAAAAGATGAAGATTCCTTCGATACCGTGGCGTCCTTTCACCGGAAAGGAAAACCTGGATCCGGAACTGCTGTGGACGGTGAGGGTAGCAGTACAGACCGGCAAAGACTTCAACTTGCCCCGGGTAATCGGCGTCTCCGCCGAGGAAGCCCAGGCAAAAGGCAAGGAATTCTTGGCCAGCTTTTCCGAGGAGGATCTGGTGGTCTACTATCCTTACTTTCTGGCCATCAAAAGCGGGATGATAGACATTCAGGAGAACCGTACCATAATCGAAGCAGTGGACAAGGATCTCTGGAACCTCACCACCCGCGGCCACAAGGACGTGACCATAATCGTCAACCACCGAAACGATGATTTCAGCGTTTACGGTAATGGAAACTTCTTAGAGCAGGCCGAAGTGGATGAGTTGCTCAAATACGCAGCCCAGATCCGATCCACCCACCGGGAGGCCATCTTCGCCAACAGTTCGGTGCTGGTTGAATGGTGTTATGCAGTCAACACCAATATCCGGCGCGAGGTCGTCGGTGACAAGTACCTGGTATTCATGGAATGCCGCACCGTCGATACCTAGGCATCATCTAGTCCAATCACTTCCTGCAAGTCGTCCCGAGGATTATCACCGGCCAGCTTCACCCCGGATCGATGTGCGGACCTGCAGACCAGATGAGCTGACAGGGGCGCAGTCATAAAAACGAAGAATATTACCAACAGCAGGCGCACGCTGAGCGTTCCCCTGGCCAATCCGAAATACAAAAATGTGCCCAGCAAAATAAAAAGAACCCCTAGGGCGGAGCTTTTGGAGGCGGCGTGGGAGCGGTTGTACACATCCGGAAACCGAAACACCCCTACTGCACTCAATAGACTAACCAAACTGCCGGTCAATACCAGGAGCGCGGCCAATATTTCACCGATTGCGGTCGTATTCAACCAGAACACCCCTTTCGATAAACTTGGTCAAAGCCACGGTACCGATAAATGAAAGTATAGCCAGCAAAAGCATGATTTCGAAGAAGGCTGAGGTTCGCAAGGAAATCGAGAGAACCGCCATCATCGCTATCAGGTGGATACCGATGGCGTCCAGTGCTAGAACCCGGTCTGGCATGGAGGGACCTTTTATTATCCGATGCAACAATATGGTTACTGAAATGGCCAGCAGGAACAACGCCAGCCCCAACAATCGGTCAAACATCCCGCGTCACCCCCATTATCGCTTGTTCATAGGCATAGACAGTAGGGATGAGAGTGTGTCCGGCAGCACCACTGTCCATGACATGAACATAGAGACACCTTTGGTCCGGTCCCACCTCAACCACTACGGACCCCGGGGTCAGGGTAATCAGCAACGACAGGGCGGTTATTTCCCAGTCACCCTCTAGCCTGGTGTCAAGCTTAAGGATTCCCGGGGCAAAATTCATCCGGGGGCTGAGGACTTGCCTTATTACGAAGAAGCTAGACTGCATCAATTCCTTGCTGAAAAGGCCCATGAGCTTGCCCAGCGCCAGCACCCTGCCCATATAAAAAGGGGTAGGATAGAATCGCCGCATCCCGAAGACCAGCACCAATCCCACCAGATAACCCACCAAAAAGTCCAGCCCACTCCAGGTATTCCGAAGCAGCATCCACAAGAACGCAAGAAATATATTCAGTAATAGCTGAAAGGACAATTAAATCACCTCGGGCAATACCGCTCGGATATATAAATCGGGATCCAGCATGCTTACGGCCGCCTGTTCAATATAGGGATAAACCAGCTCGGCCCCCACTCCATAAAAGACCCCGACCGCCATCAAGAGCAAGCATGGAGAAAGAAGTCCACGGATGCTGCCCTTTTCCATGTCTAGGCTGAGGGTGTTTTCTCCCCAGAAGCTATGCAGAAATATTCTGAGCAAAGAATACATGATCATGAGGCTGCACAATAAGCCGATAGCCGCCAAAAAATATCCGCCTGGCTGGTCGGTGCCCCCAGCCAGGCTAGCCCGGATAATGATATACTTGCCGGCGAAACCGCTCAAGGGAGGAATTCCGGTCAAAGCCAGGACGGTCACGAAAAACAACCAACCCAACAGGGGATGATTGCTTATCAGCCCGCTGATCTCCCTGATCTTCCCACTGCCAGTTATCCATATCACACATCCGCCTAGCAGAAACAACAGGGCTTTCATCAACATATCGTGGATCAGGTAGTAGATAGCACCAGTAAGGGCAGCAGGTGTAAACAAGGAAAATCCAAACACTACAAAGCCTACCCCGATAATGACATTGTAAGCCAAAACCTTGCGGATGTCCCAATAAGCGACAGCTCCAATGCCCCCTACTATCATGGTGAGTGCGGCCATAACCGCTAACAGTCCGTGAGTAATTCCCAACTGATGATAGAAAACCAAGCTGAACAATCGCAGAATCGCATATATCCCAACCTTGGTCAAGAGGGCGGCAAAAATAGCCGCAATAGCTGCAGGGGGTGCGCTATAGGAACCAGGCAGCCAAAAGTGAAGAAACAATGCCGCCTTCAGGCCAAATACCATAATCAGCAGGACGGCCACCCAAGTGGTGAATCCGGTTTGTCCTATCTCAGCGATACGAATCGAGAGGTGCGCCATATTCAAGGTGCCGACCACCGCATACAGGTATCCTATGGCTATTAAAAAAAGGCTGGAGGCGAATACATTTATCACCATGTATTTGATGCCCTCAGTCAACTGCGAACGGGTGCCGCCAAGAGTAAGCAGCACATACGAGGCGACCAGCATAACCTCGAAGCAGACATACAGATTGAACAGATCTCCGGTTAAAAAGGAACCGTTGACACCAGTTATCAAAAACTGTACCAAGGGATAGAAATAATACTGCTCCCGTTCCGAGCCAATCGTTCGAAAGGCGAATAATAGACAAGCCAAAGAGACAATGCTGGTGGTCACCAGCAATAGAGAGGACAGCATGTCCGCCACCAGTACGATACCAAATGGAGCCGGCCAGCCACCCATCGCCAGGGTCTGAATCCCCTGCTCGAAAACCTGTTTAACCAGTAATAGAGAGGCGGCCCCGGCAAACAAGCAGGACAAAACACTCAACCATCTCTGCAGGGGAATGTTTCCTCGAGCGATCCCCATCAACAATCCGGCCACCAACGGTATCAACAGCGGCAGTATCACGATATTATTCATCATCAATACCTCGTAACTCGTCTATGTTGTCAGTCCCGGTGACCAAATAGGTCCGGTAGGCCAACACCAGTAAAAAAGCGGTTACGGCAAAGTTGATAACGATTGCGGTGAGGATAAGGGCTTGGGGAAGTGGGTCCACATAGGAACTGGCTTCACCCCCCAGTATAGGTGCCCCACCTTTATTTAAGCCTCCCATGGTAATGATCAGCAGGTTTACGCCATAAGCGATGACCGAGGTACCCAAAATAATCCTCAGCAGGGTCCTGGACAGCAACAGGTACACCCCTATGGAGAATAGTATCCCAATGGTTACCGCCATTAACGTTTCCATCTGCAAATATCCTCGCTGATGTCCTCACTGATAGTGTCAATAATAGTCAGGGCGGTACCCAGAACGGCCAGCCCCACCCCGGTATCGAAGATGACCACCGTGGTAAGCTCGGTAGAACCGAAAAGGGGGAGAGCGAAATGCCCAAACGCATGACTTAAAAAGGGCTGTCCAAATATCAAGGATCCCATTCCGGTAGCTACCGCGATCAATACCCCGGTCAATGCCAACACCTTGAAATCCAAGGGAATTCCAAGCTGTACGGTCTTGACATCAGCGGCCAAGTACAGCAGAACTACTGCCGCTGCCACAGCCAGTCCCCCTACAAATCCGCCCCCGGGACGACTATGCCCCATTAGGAACAGTTGGACGGCAAAGATCATGATCACAAAAACCACCACCCGGGTTACCGTCAGCAAAATCATACTATGGGTTTTCATCGTCATCCCCCATCGCGCATCGAATCGATATAAGCGTATATACGCCCAGGCCTGCCATACATAACACCAGGATTTCCAGCATGGTATCAAAACCACGGAAATCAACCAAAATGGTATTTACAATATTTTTACCTCCCGCCAACTCATAAGCCTTTTCCGTATAAAATTGGGAAATCGGTGCAAATGAACGACTGGACTGGGCAGTCAAAACCGCAACCGTCACCAGCGCCCCTACGGCCAGGGACACAATCAGGTTGCCCGCTCTGAAGGCGAGGGGTTCCATGTGGCCTGCCATTTTGGGTAAGAAATGAAAGCAAAGGAGGAACAGGACCACTGTGAACGTCTCCACGACCAGTTGAGTCAAGGCCAGATCTGGAGCCCGGAAGATAACAAAAAACATCACTACTATGTAACCCATCACTCCCATTCCGATGATGGCGCTCAAACGATTGCGAGAGCACAGGACCACCAGCCCGGCCACTATCAACACCAGGGCCAGGATAATTTCATAGAGACTAACCGGGCTGTCGCCGCCCGGGGTGAACGCAAAACATTGCAGTCGCCACATCCCCACCCCCAGAACGAGTACCAGGAAGGCAAGAATATAGAGCAGATAATGGCGCAACACCCCGGTCATGTATGCATTAATGGAGCTGAAGGATATTTCTGTGCTCCTGACCAGGAATCGGTCATAAAGAAAATTCAAGCTGAACTGCTCCGGTAAGCGGCGATAAAAATCACTTCGGCCCCGCACCACGGCAAACAGGATGCTTCCCGCGATCACCACCCCCAAGGTCATAAGCAATTCAGGGGTCCAACCATGCCACGCCGAGATTACAACAACTCCCGGGCCGGAATCGATGAAACCAGGCAAGATCGAGGCGATGGCCGGGAACAGCAGAAAACCAGCCACTTCATTAGGGAAGAAGAAAAACAGGACCACCAGTACAGCCAGCAGCAACGGCGGCAGTATCATCCCCCATGATACCTCCCTGGGTTTCTTCTCCAATTTCTGGGGCCGATATTTGCCCAGGAATGTCTTGGTGACAAATATCAGGCAATAGACGAAAGTGAAGGTGCTGGCTATCCAGGCCAAGATTGGAAACAGCTGCCCCCATGTTTCCATCTGAAAGATATCCAGGCGGGAGGCGTTCAGTACCCCGGTGAAAAATAGCTCCTT
>JAQVXF010000100.1 GCA_028709355.1 Syntrophomonas sp. | reverse complement strand
AACATCAGCACACTAGACAAATCACAAATCCGGCTGAATTCAGCCAAATTTTTGGATTATTATTAATCTCCGGCATATTTTCTCCGATAGCTCCATCTAGCTTACTTTTTTGGATCAGGTGACGCCGCGGCTGCTAAGGGCGAGACACGAACTAAACCCGCTACCGATGCGTACCTGGCAGTACGTGCCCGGAGCGGGCTTTAGAAAGCAACCAAGCTATGCGCTTTCAAGGCTAGCCTTGGCCACATTCGGTGGCCGACCCGATGATAATTTCCAACCCGTGGCCCAAAGCGGGCAGGACAGCTTCCAGCGATTCCCGCACCCCCTTGACGCTGCCGGGCAGATTAATAATCAGGGTGCCGCCCCGTATACCGGCCACCGCTCGGGACAACATAGCCTTGGGGGTCTTGTCCATCCCATAGTGGCGGATAGCTTCCGGGATCCCCGGGGTGAGGCGCTCGATCACCGCCAGGGTGGCTTCGGGGGTCACGTCCCGCCGGGAAAAGCCAGTGCCCCCGGAAGTGAAGACCACATCCAGGCGCAACTGGTCACAAGCATGGATCAATCTGGCTTGGATAACCTCTCGCTCATCCGGGATTATCTCGTAATATTCAAACTGATAACCGCTCTCGGCCAACATATCCATAATCTCCCGGCCGCTGCGATCCTCGCGCTCCCCCCGGGAGCCTTTATCGCTCATGATCAGGATACCGGCTCGATACATCACAGTAAAACCTCCACCGGGTCACCCTTTTTGATCAGGCCGCCCTTGATCACCTTGCAGAACAGGCCTTCATAAGGCAGCAGGGTGATACCCAGAGTCCGGGTCACCACGCTGGGATGGTCTTCTTTGCCCACCTGGGTCACCTTCAGGATGGTGTCGGTTCCTATTTTCAGCTTGACTCCCACCCCTACCCGGGTCAGATCGATCCCTTCTATCAGCAGGTTCTCGGCAAACTGGCCGGGGCCGATGTCGAAACCTTGTTCCCGGTTGACCTTCTCCACGCTTTCCCAGCTCAGGCAGGTGACCTGCCGGCCCCAGTCCCCGGCGTGCCCGTCGTTTTCTATGCCGAAGCCGGTAATGACCTGGGCCTCCGGGACCTCATATTTTATCTGTCCCCGCTCGGGACTGATGCAGATCGAATGCAGCCGCCCCCGGGCAACCGGCTTGATACCTTCCCGCTGCAGGTGGCCGCTCTTACCGCCCTCTTTCTCCAGCAATTGGATCGAGGCTATCTCTATCCAGCGGTCGACCGCCTTGCACATGTCGTAAACAGTCAGGGCGGCTACTGTAACCGCGGTCACAGCCTCCATCTCCACCCCGGTCTTGCCGGTGGTCTTCACCACTGCATAGATAGTCAGGGTGGAAGCTTCCTCATCGAATTCGAAGTCAATGTCCACCCCGGTCAGCATCAGGGGGTGGCACATCGGGATCAGCTGCGCGGTCTGCTTGGCCCCCATCACCCCAGCCACCTGGGCCACGGCTAAGACGTCTCCCTTCTTGACCGCTCCCGCGCGGATGTCTCTCAGAGTCTCGGGCAGCATATGCACCACTGCCTGGGCCCGGGCCACCCGGTTGGAATCACTCTTGGTACTGATATCCACCATGCGGGCATAACCCTGTTCGTTGATATGGGTGAAGCTCATGAACTATCCTCCTATTTGATACATCTTGCGGCGGTTATCCGCCCCCCAGCCATTGTTCATATGGTGCTTGTCGGGCTTGCTGCTGATGGTCTCCAGGAACATCTGGCGCAGTTGCTCGTCGCTGGCGCCGTTCTCCATGGCCTGCTTCAGGTCCACCTCCCGCTTGTCGTAGAGACAGCCCCGCAGTTTGCCTTCCGCCGTCATGCGGATCCGGTTGCAGGCCGAGCAGAAGTGGTTGCTCATGGGGCTGATAAATCCTATCGATCCTTGACCGCCTTCCAGGTTGAAATACCGGGCTGGACCGCTGCCTTTGATCTTTTTGGCGTCGAGCAGCCGGTAACGGCCGCTGATGATATCTTTGGTCTCCTGGGAGGAGATAATGTTGCCCCGGTCCCAAAACTGCAGGTCGCCGATGGGCATAAATTCGATGAAGCGGACGTGCAAGGGCCTTTCATAGGCCATAGCGGCGAAATCCAGGATCTCATCGTCGTTGAATCCCCGGATCAGCACGGTATTGATCTTGACTGGATGCAATTCCAGCCGCAACGCCTTATCGATGGCGCTCATTACGGTGTCGAGCCGCCCCACCCGGGTGATATACTGGAATTTGTCAGCCACCATGGAATCCAAACTGAAGTTTATCCGATCCAGCCCTGCATCTTTTAGCTCCTCGGCCATACTCCCAAAAAGAGTACCATTGGTGGTCAGGGATATGTCGTCGATCTCCTCGATGTCTCTAATGTAGCGGATCAGCTGGGCTACGTTTTTTCTCACCAGGTGCTCCCCTCCGGTCAGTCTCACTTTGCGGATACCGGCTTGGGCCGCTATCCTGACCAGGCGGGCGATCTCCTCCAGGTTGAGGATGCTGAAATGCTCCAACTTCTCCACCCCGGTGTAGGGCATACAGTAACGGCAGCGCAAGTTGCAGCGATCAGTGATGGAAATCCGCAGGTAGTTTATATTACGGCCATGATTATCAACCATGATGTGTGTCCTCCCCCATCATGCCCTTCAGTATCTGGCGCGGGCATGTACGCCTTAGAAGCAACCCAATTCACAAGCATATATCTTAATGTTGGCCTGGGTACATACTTTACCCACCTGGCTGGCCTGGATCCCCAGTTTCTCAGCCAGTTCCCGGGCCGCCTGGCAGCTGATGGCTCCGTCCGGGGCCACTTCCTTGATCTTATCCAACAGTTCTTTATCCATGTTATCCATGTTCACATATCCTCTCCAAAAAAATAAGCGTCTCCCGAAAGGACGCAAACAGGCTCCGCAAATCTCCAGTGCCACTCCTTTCCCAAATGGAGGCGTAAACGTTTCCCTTCACACCCTATCGTTCAGCCGCCCTGGCGGGTCGCTTTAGGTTAACTGAATCGGAGCCTCTTCAATTGTGCCTACATTATACAATACCCCTGGGAGGCTAGCAATGACCAACCTTCTCTTCTCCTGCGCCCCCCCGGTGGCGGCCAAAGCTAAAAGAAATCCCAGTTGACCGCCAGCTCCGATCTTTCCGTTACTATCCAATGCATGGCCACATCAGCCTGATGGGGCAGCACCGTGTCCACCAGTTGGAAATCGTAACATACCCCACACAGGAAGGTGCAGGCGGGCAGCAGCTTGAGGAAACGATCATAGTAACCCTTGCCGTAGCCCAATCTATAACCCCGCCCGTCAAAAACCAGCCCGGGCACTATCACCACCTCGATGTCCCCCGGGTCGACTGGCTCGCCCAGCGGCTCCAGAATCCCGATGCGGCTGCGGTGGGTATGCTGCCATCCGTGAAACTCCACCGCCGCCAAGCCGCCGCCCGGTTCCACCCGGGGGAGCAGGATGCGGCGGTCTTCCGCCTGCCACAATGCAAACTGGGGCTTGAGGTCGACTTCATTGTCGATACCGGCGAAAGCCATGATGGCATGGGCTTGGTGCAGGGGCTTCAGGGCCATCAGCTTGACCGCGATGGAACGGCTGTATTCCTCCACCTGAGCCCGGGGCATCTGCCCCCGGCGGGCGCTCATCTCCCGGCGCAGGACCTGGCGCTGCTCCCAATCACTAATCACGCGGCGGCCTCCTCTCTGCGGCTGACCGGCGCCACAGATAGAGGGCGATACCGGCGGCCAGGATCAGCAGCGAATAGACCTGGGCTATGGACAGGATTCCGTAGAAAACCCAATTTTCCCGCCAGAACTCGACTACAAAGCGATATACCGCATAACCGATCAGGTAACCGGCAAATATTTGCCCGTCGAACCGGCGGCGGGGATAATACCAGGACAGGATGCCGAACAGCAACAGGTTTAGAGCGGAACTGAACAACTGGGTGGGATAGCGGTGCAGCCCGTCCACCTCCGGGAATACCACCGTACAAGGTGCATCGGCCGCCAAACCGTAGCAGCAGCCGTTCAGGAAACACCCGATCCTGACTATCGCATAGGCCAGGGCTAGATAAGGGGCCACGATATCGGCCATCTTCCAGAAGGGATAACGCCGCACCCGATTGTAGATGATGAAGGCCAGCACTCCCGCGGTGAATCCCCCGTACCAGACCAGCCCTTCGAAGCCGCCGTTGCGGAGGCTGAAAAAAATGGCGGGACGAACCAGAAACTCCTGCCATTCGAACATCATTATATAGGCCAGCCGCGAGCCCAGCAGCCCCGCTACCACCAACAGAATGGCCAGGTCCAGGGCGTGATCAGGATCATAGCCTTCCTGTTTGAAGCGCCGGCTTATGCCGAATACAGCCGCCAGTACTCCCACTGCCATCATGAATCCCCATGCGTGTACCTTAACCGGCCCGAGGTCTATGAGCACCGGATAAATCGCCATCAGCTCCTTTGCACCGTTTATCCACAGGAAATAACTACACTAGAATTCGAGCTTCCGTCCATAACCGTTTTTCTCGCCTATAGGCTCGATCTCTGCAAAGCCCGATTTTCTAATTATCAACAGAGTTTTCCACAATATCCACAGCCTCGTTTATGCCGAAAATCCGCTGGGCTGTGCATTAGTATTCAGGCTGGCAAATTGGCCGTTGATAAAATCGTGGTAGGCCTGCCCGGCTATCATAGCCGCATTATCGGCGCATAGTGGCAGAGAAGGGAAGCAGAGCCGGTGACCGGTAGCCTCGGCCGCCTGTCCCAACCGGTACCTCAATTCGCTGTTGGCTGCCACTCCTCCAGCCGCCAATATGGTCTTGACCTCGTAGTGGTGAGCCGCCCTTATGGTCTTCTCCACCAGCACCTCGACCAGGGCAGCCTGGAATTCGGCGGCCAGGTCGTTGACACTCCCCCCTTGGAGCTCTACTTTTCTCCATAGATTCATGGTGGCGGTCTTCAGCCCCGAAAATGAGAATTCGAAATCATGGCGGTCCAGGAACACCCGGGGCATATGATATCGTCCGGCCTGCCCCAACCGGGCTGCCTTCTCAATCGCCGGACCACCTGGATAGCCCAGCCCCAGGAAACGAGCCACCTTGTCGAAGGCTTCCCCGGCCGCATCATCCT
>JAQVXF010000099.1 GCA_028709355.1 Syntrophomonas sp. | reverse complement strand
AGTCTCGGCACTGACCGCTCCATGATTGGCCAGGATGGCGGCATCCACATCCAACAACAACTGCTTGGCCTGGTCGCTATAGGATATTACTCCTCCCCAGAAGTACCTGGAACTGCCGGGGCGGTCAGTGATCATTTTGCCTAGCATTCCGCCAGTACAAGATTCGGCCACCGCCAGAGTGGACTGCCGTTCCAGGAGCAACTCGGCGGTCCTGGTGACCAGAGTATCATTGTCATACCCGAACACATGATGCCCTAGAAGTTCTGCCATGGAGCCACTCAACGCTCCGAGCTGATCGTGACCGGTTCGCTTGCTGCTGTTCGTAAGGGTCAGCTTGATATGGATTTCACCATCGACCGCCAAAAGGGCCACGGCCATGTCTGCTGGGACATCCAGCAGGTTGCCCAGTCTTTCCTCCACCTGGGATTCCCCCAAGCCCATGATCTTTATGGTTCGCTTGCCGATTGGCCGGTTGTCTAGACCGCAATCGGCTTGCAGGCGCCTTTCCACTTCGTTTAGGAACATACGGGTCATCTCCCGTGGGGGTCCGGGCAGGAGAATCAATATCTTGTCGTTCTTACGGAGATATATCCCCGGGGCGGTACCGATCGCATTATATAAAACTGCCGCCTCTGGCGGGAACATGGCCTGGCGCAGGTTAATCTCGGGCATGGGTCGGTGGCGCGCGTCGAAATATCGCCGCAGTCGCTGTTCTTCCTCGGGCCGCAACTCCAACTGGCAATCCATGATATCGCAGGCCACCATCTTGGTGAGGTCGTCGAAGGTGGGCCCCAATCCCCCGGTGCTGATGATTATGTCAGCGGTGGCCATCCCTGCTGCGAAGGCTCTCTCCAATGCATCCCGGTCATCTCCGACTGTACTGCGGCCCGTTACCTGCAATCCCATATCGAGAAGTCTGGCGGTTAAAAATGAGGCGTTGCTGTCCACGGTCGCCCCCGACAATAGTTCATGCCCGGTGGAGATCAAGTAGGCGCGCTGCATGGCATTACCACTCCCATCTTTCATCAGTGGTGGTCTTCTAGTATTATAAGCAATTTTAGCATCTTTGTTGGTGCAAACTTGCCGGGGTTGGGCAACTGCGGTTGCAGTCAGGGGGAGGCGATTAATATCGCTCTTCTGGAGTCTGAGAGCAATTGGAAATGGGGAGCTATCCCCCAGGTGGGTGAGAAACACTGGTTGAGTGAAAGCAGTGCTGCCTAACCGACCAGCGCTGCGGAGAGAATTACAAAGTGATTTTGTTTTTCATAAAATATTCGATGCCGGACACCAGAGTGATGACTACCGCGATGTACATCACCCACTGCCCCAGTTGCAGCTTGGCCAGGGGGTAAATCAATTGCTCCAGCATGATAACCATTACCGCGGTGACCTGGGAGATAGTCTTCAGTTTCCCCATTTTGCTGGCTGGGATCACCAGCCCCTCCTCGGCCTTGACTACCCTTAAGCCGGTGACCGCAAACTCGCGGCCGATGATCACGATGGCTATCCAGCCGGACAGTTTGCCCAGTTCGACCAGGCTGATTAATGCGGCTGTGATCAGCAATTTGTCGGCGACCGGATCCAGGATGGCTCCCAATTTGGTGGTCTGTTTCCATTTGCGGGCCAGGTACCCGTCCAGGCTGTCGGTTAGGGCTGCGAACAGGAATATGGTCGCGGCCAGGATGCCGCCATAGGGTATGTTGGTGAGCATCAGGACCACAATGATGGGTATCAATATGATCCTGAAGATAGTGATGCTATTCGGAATATTCATCAAAAGGTTCCCCAATCATATCATAATCACGGACTCCGATCAGGCGCACGTTGACCAGTGAGCCTTTGGCCAAAGCGGTTTGGCTCTTGACCATGGTCAATCCATCCACCTCAGGGGCCTGAAAATAAGCCCGGCCCAGGTAAAGGTTATCGCCGGCCCGGGACGAAATCAGTACCCTCTCATCCCGTCCCACCCGAGCCTCATTCTTGCTGCGGGTTATCCCCATCTGTAAATTCATGACTGCATCCAGACGTGCCTGTTTGATTTCTTCCGGCACTTGTTCCGGCATCAGAGCGGCGGGGGTGCCCTCCTCGGCAGTGAAAGTGAAGGCGCCCAGCCAATCGAACTGCTGGGTGTCAATGAAATCCAGCAGGCACTGGAAGTCACGGTCACTCTCTCCCGGAAAACCAACCATGACGGTAGTTCTCAGCACCAGATCATCGATCCGTTGTCGCAGTTGCCCCAGCAAGGTGTCCAACTGAGACCGGGTATGGCGCCGGTTCATCAGCCTCAAGACATTGTCGGCGGCATGCTGGATCGGGATATCCAGGTAGGGCACTACCGTGGTCTGACTAGCCACCGCCTCGATCAAGGACATATTTATATGGGCTGGATGAAGATACATCAAGCGTATCCATTCCAATCCCTTTATTCTGCTCATCTGTTGCAATAGATGGGGCAGACCGTCTGACCCAAGTCTTCACCATATACAGCCGTATCCTGACCGATCAGGACCAACTCGCGCACCCCGCGACGCACCAGGTCATGGGCTTCTTGGACTAACTCCGCTTCCGGGCGGGAACGCAGCCGGCCTTTAATCGATGGAATGGCACAATATGTACAGCGGTTGTCGCACCCCTCGGTGATCTTCAAATAGGCTGAACCCGCCGGAGTAGTCAAAACCCGGGGTCCCTTTTCGATAAACTCCAGTGGAGCAGGTCCCACCATCAAGGGACGTTCCCCACTGCGGATGAGGCTTGCCAACTTATCGATCTCCAGGAACTGGGATATGCCCACTACCCCATCCAATTCAGGCATCTGGTCGAGGAGTTCCTGCCCATATCTTTGGACCAGGCAACCGGCCGCAACCAAGTGCTGCAACTGCCCCGCCTTTAGCCGGCCGGTATCAATTATGGCAGCGATAGCCTCTTCCTTGGCAGCCTCTATGAAACCACAGGTGTTGATGATGATTATATCGGCCCGTTCCAGCTTATTGGTTATCCGGTAACCGGCCCTTTTCATGACCGCGATCATTATTTCGGTATCGACCCGGTTCTTGGAGCAACCTAAGCTTATGAAACCAACTTGCAGCACGGCTGTCACTTACTCGCCCCGGCTGTCACTGCGGAATTCCTTCTCCGCAATCTGCCCGGAGGCGCCCAGCGACTGAACCGGTTGTCCGTTCAACGTTAGACTGATACCACCGGCGTTGCCGGTTCTAAGCTCGATTCGTCGGGAGGCGTTGAAGGCCTGGATTTCACCTTCAGCCATGGTCTTGGCAAAAACTGACTCCCCATCGGCCTCAACCTGCACCCAGCTTCGCTGTTGAGCTTGTATTACCAGATTCAGGGCAGCCGGAGCATCAAGATTGGGAACTGGACCCGGGACTGCTGCCGTTTCGGTGCTGGTGTCAACCCTGGTGAAAGAATGTTCGGCCACCTGGCCAACCGCCCCCAGGGATTGAAATGCAACTCCATTCAGGTACAATTCTATCCCGCCGGCATTGCCGGTTCGCAGATCTATCTTCTCCTTGCCGGTGAAGGATTGGTTTTCCCCAGCTGCCAGAGTCCCTGCGTATTGCACCGCACCGTCTACTGTGATCTGCACCCAACTGGGTTGGGTAGCCTGGATAGCCAGGGTCAATTGCTCTGCTGCCGGCTGAGTGGGTCCAACATCTGGAGGAACTGGAGCCGTCGGAGGAGTCACTTGCTGGACCTGGGATGGTGGATTTATACTGCGCTGGGTGATAAAATCGGCTACATAGTTGCCCAACCACAAGGTTATGGCCAAAAATATGACCGCAGCCAACACATTGCCAACTGGAAATCCGAATATCCGCCCCGGACTTGGTTCGGGTGTAGGTAGATCGATCGGTTGATTGGCAAAAGCCAAATGCTTGAATTCGCTCACCAGCCGGTCGGTATCCATCTTGAGAAAGCGGGCATAGCTGGCCACGAACCCGATCGAGTATACCCGGGCCGGTAAACTGTCAAACTCTTCTTCTTCCAGGGCAGACAGGTAATGCTGGCGGATCTTGGTCTCCCTGGAAACCTGGGCCAGGGTGTAGCCCTGTCGCTCCCTTTCCAACCGTAACTTTTCACCAAAGCCGGCCATAGAAATCACCCCGCTAGAAATTTAATTGGCCAAGTATCTTTCCCCTATAGCCTGGGAGGTCCCGCTGGCTATCCGCATCGCTTGACGCATGGGATAACCGGATGACAGTCCATAGACCAGTCCCGCCAAAAAGAAGTGCAGTTCCCGGCGGCTGTCGAAGGACTGGTTGGGCAGCAATGGATAATCCCCTACCCCGGACCGGCTGACCAGCACCATATTGTCTTTGCCATCAGTGATCACAATGTTCTGGGTTCCGGTTTGCAGCAAATCCTGACCCAAATCTACATAACGATCGTAATCGTCAAAGCTCTCTACTCCCAGCACCAGCAGATGGGTCCGGTTGAGGGCGGTTGGACGTTGGCCATCGATATACCAGGTGGAGCAGATGCAGGCATTTTTGTCAGACCGTCCCGTCATACGACTGCCAGTGTATTCCAACCACGGGGTGTCGACAATCAGCCAATCGCAATTGGAAACGATCCATTCCCGGGCTGAGATTGCCTGGCGGTAATCAGCCAGGTTATAACCTTCTTCAAAGAGGAGTCCCCTGGAGGACAAGATCTTGCGGCAGGTTCTTTTGGCCGGATGCCGGTAAATGTTGGCCACATCAACATCCAGGGCCTGCAATTCATCCAGGATTCGGGTCCCCATCTCATCATTGCCGACCAGGGTAACCAATTTGGGGCTGACCCCATAACCGTACAATGCCTGGCAGACCTCACGGGCGAAACCGGCATTGTGAATATCGATTTGACTCTCTTCCTGCTCGTCTTTTACCCTTATCTCCAGGTAAACCGGACCCAAAACGACGATAGAGACTTTTTTGTTGAAAACGTAACCCTTACCCAGGATGACACCCTTTTTCATCAGGTTGGAAATGTGGACCGCTATTGAAGAGCGGCTGATGCCGAAATGCTGGGCCAGTTCATCCTGGGAAATCAGGGGTTCCTTTTGCAGTGCTTCAACAATCTCTTTCTCCCTGGCGGTAAGCTTCATGGCTGGCCTCCCAATGAGCTTAATAAATGCTTACGACCATACTAACATAGTTTATTATTGGCGTATAGTTTTTCCAATTGCT
>JAQVXF010000098.1 GCA_028709355.1 Syntrophomonas sp. | reverse complement strand
TGTCAATATCTGCTTTTTTCCTTATCGCCAGCACCGTCGGGTGTTGGCGCACCTTAAAAGACAAGCTATCTTTCCAGGGTGCGGCAGTAGGCATGGAACAAGCACCGACTCCCCCAGACGCTCTGGCTGCCTCTCGCTAATAGCCCAAACTATCTCGGCGGCCAGACTGCTCGGTCATTCCCCTGCATTTCCCAACGCTGCCATCTCTACTTGGTTTTGAACAATCTCCAAAACCATGCCCCCCAATAGGTCGGCCGTTCCGGTGATAGATTGCTCCCATAACCTGCCGATTATCTGCCCGCCCATCCTCACCCGGATGCTGCTCATCATATATAGTACCAGAAAACACCGGCCCGACACGAAAAGATATACAAAATCTGATATCCGCGTATGGAGGACAGTACTGTCCTTTCATCAGGCCAGGCGGGGGCAACCCGGTTAGAAACCCGTTGCCCTTTTTCTCTTCAGGTAGATTGGTGCGTTATGCTGCGAATGAGGGTCTTGTTTTCTTAAGCCGCTCCCTGAGATATGGATTGCCAACAAACAAGCAGGCATCACTTCTGGGTATTTCTCACTCCAAGCAGAGTCCCTGAACACCCTTCCGATTATTGTGATTGGCCCCAGCCCAGTCGGACTATGTCTCGTATCCAGCGTGTTTGGTTATGATACAATAGGTTATATATGGTAACATCTATATTGATTCTATCAGAAGGCGGTGAAACTTCGAATGAAGGTTAAAGACAGAATGACCCCCAATCCACACACCATCGCTCCCGATGCAGGTGTCGGTGATGCCTGGCTGTTTCTCATCGAGCGCGGATTAAACCGCTTGCCGGTGATGGATCGTGGCAAGCTGGTCGGCATACTCACAAAAAAAGACTTCGGTTCCCGTCCCGATTTGAATTTCCGAGGTACCTCCATTGCCACCCGCTATTTTTCTACCGAGGAAACCATGGCCTTAAACAAGGTAAAAGTGCGCGACATCCTCCCTATGAACCAGGCGTTGGTTACGATCAGTCCTGATGCTTATATAGAGCAAGCGGCCAAACTGCTGCAGGATAACAAGATTAGCGGACTACCGGTGGTAGATGATGATGGCAAACTCATTGGAATTATAACCCAAACCGACATTTCCCAGGCGTTCATGGATATCCTGGCCATAAACCTCAAGGGGATTCGACTCAACATGCGGGTCAAGAACACCCCCGAAACCCTAATCAAGATCGGCGAAATATTGCACAAACACGGCGTCAACTTCCATAACCTAGTGACCCTGGAGGTCAAGGACGAAGATCCACTCATGATCTTGCGTATGAATGCCAGCGATTCCAAGGCCATTATCCGCGATTTCAAGGAAGCTGGCTTTACGGTAGAGGCAGTCATGATCAAACGCTGACAACATCACCCAATCAACAGGAAGGTGGCGATATTATGGACGAGAAAAAGGACATGCCTCAGGTAATCATGCTCGACCCCTATAAGTTATGGAAGAAGATCTATTTCAGCAACGAACAAGTATGGACCAGTGCCTACCGGGATTTCATCAAAACGGACGTTTTCGCTAATAGTATCGATCTAATTTTGAACACCTATCTGCAGTACTTGAGATTTCAGAACGACATTGTCGATCGCCTGATGGAAGAGTCCCCCCTGGCCTCGAAGCGGGATGTAGCCAGGGTGGCAGAATTGGTGGTTTCCCTGGAGAATAAGGTTGACGGGATAGAACTTGACGTAGACGAGAAATTGGAGGATTTGGACAGCAACGTCTGCTCTGTGCGGGATACTGCAAATCAGGAGGACCTGATCCGGCGCATGGACAGATTGGAGGCGCTTATGGCAGATCTGAACGCCAACCTTAAAGCCTTAGATCAGAAGCTGCCTACTGAGCCCAAAACGGGTCGCGCTGCAACCAAGAAACCCATAGCGCCTAAAACTGCCCCTAAATAGAAGATGACTTCAACCCGGAGGTGAATGAATAATGGCAGCAGATATATTTATTAAAAGAGACACTCCCTTCGAAATCGGCGAAGCCTTAGCCCAGACGGGACAAGATTGGTGGGAAGCCACCGCCCGCTGGTTAGAAGTATTGGCCTATGACCACAAGCCCGCTACCGGAGTCTCTCCCAAAGAGATCCTGTGGCGCAAAAACAAATCCAAATTATATCATTATCTTCCCACTTCTGACCGTCTTTACCAGACTCCGGTGCTCTTGATCTATGCTTTGATAAACAAATCGTATGTACTTGATCTCACTCCCGGTTCCAGTCTAGTGGAATACCTTGTGAAAGAGGGGTTTGACGTCTACTTGCTCGACTGGGGCGAATTTCAGTGGGAAGACCGGGAACTTGACTACTCCGATTTCGTCTATGACTATATCGCCCCGGCCGCCCGACGGGTAGCGCGCTGTGCTGGCTCCAAAGAAATTAGCATTATCGGCTATTGTATGGGCGGGACAATGTCCACTCTCTACGCGGCTCTTTTCAACAAACCCGTCCTGCGAAACCTAATCTATCTGGCTGCACCGATTGACTTTACCGAAGCCGGTGCTTACGATGTTTGGTTGCGGGCAGCTGGCTACGATCCTGACCGGATCGTTGATGCAATGGAGCTCATCCCCAAGGACTTCATGGATTGGGGCACTCGGATGCTGAATCCGGTGGCTAATTACCTGGGCACCTACACTCGCCTATGGAAAACCATTGAGGAGGATGAGGACGAACATTTTTGGAAAGTGCTCAACAAATGGGCCAAGGACAACATAAATTTCCCCGGCGCAGCTTATCGGCAATGGATAAGAGACTTTTACCAGCACAATAAATTGATCAAAAACCAGGTAACCTTACGAGGTCGAAGGGTGCACCTGCAGAGGATTAAAGCCAATCTATTGGCGCTGGTGGGAACCCGGGACCACATCGCTCTGCCACATCAAACCGCAGCTGCCTTGACTTATCTCGGTGGCAATGACAAGACCTACTTGGAGTACCCCGTGGGGCATGGGGGATTGGTGATGGGCAGACTGGCTCACGATCAGGTTTTTCCCGACATTGCCAACTGGCTGGCCGATCGCTCAACTCCCATGGAGACAGATTAAGATCACCCGGAAGGTATCCAATGGATTATATTGACACCAACAGCCTCGCCATATACATCAGCCAATTTGGGGTTTGGGCACCCGTGATTGCTTTTATCCTTTTCACCATTCAAGCCATGTTTCCAGTGTTTCCTTATTTGGCCATGGCGGCGGTAGGGGGGATACTGTTTGGTTTTAAACTGGGCGCCTTTCTAGCCTGGATAGGGGCCCTGACCGGAGCCTGCCTCACTTACTGGCTAATCAAGCAGCTCGGTTATGAGAGTTTCCTTAAATGGTTCTACCACAGCCGCGGCTATGACTTGCGCCGGCTTAGTCCTGCAGCAGCCTTCTGGACCCTGGTGATCGCCAGGATAATCCCGGTGGTTCCGACTCCGATGATAAATGCCGGTGCCGCCCTGGGCGGAGTATCTTTTTCGACCTTCCTGTGGTCATCAGCTCTTGGCAAGATTCCTACCGCAGTTCTTTATACCGGTCTGGGCTTGGCGGTCTTTAATTCCCGGGATGTCAAGTCGGCGCTGATAATAATCGGCCTGGCCTTAGCCATCCTGGGACTAGGATGGTATCTGGCCCGCAAGTATTACAACGCCACAATGAGTTAAAACCCGCCTGTAATAACCGCGATAGATCCAGCGCCTCCAGGAGTCGAGATTGCGAAGGGGTTAATAGCTCAAAGACCATAATGGCCCTTGACCGTTCCCTGGCGTCGCTAGGGGGCGCTGCAGTCAGCGGTGCTCTCGAGAGTCTTATGGGCTCTTTCTAGTACACTTCCTTTTTAAAAATCGTTGCGCGGAGCCTGCAATAGCGCGCTCCTTGCTTTGGTTCACCTAAAAAGTACTGCGCTCTTCCAAACTGCCAAACATTTTGGAGTTTTACGTGGGTCAAAATGGGGGTCAAAGGGAGAAGCGGAACAAAAAAGCTGAAACAAAATGTTTCAGCTAAAGCGGCTCTAACCGCCAATATTACTGGCGGAGGCGTGTGCGAATCGAACACACCCACCACAGGATCACTGCGGCGCAAACTGGATTTGAAGTCCAGGCGGCCCACCAGGACCGATCCGCCTCCTTAAAGCACGCTCATTGATTATATTATCCCTGGCGCTGACTGTCAAACCGACCCGAAGTGTTTCACGCTTCGATCTGGGGCGATTCAATCACCGACTCCAGCTCGTACCCACTCTCTTTCAGCTTCTGGACCACATCTTCGCAGTCTAATTCCTCGATTCGAATAATCATCTTGTATTTGTCCCTTTGCCCATCATAATAAACCACCGTATTCAGAATATTCATACCGGCGGCAGCGATAATCCCCGTAATCTTGGCGATGGTGCCCGGTCGGTCGTCCACATACAGGTCTATGCGACTGTGGGTCTTACGGACACCCAGGATATCAATGAAGGCATCAAAAATGTCAGTTTCGGTTACCATCCCCACCAGCCTGTCTCCATCTACCACTGGTAAGCCGCTGATGCGATGGTGACGCATCTTCTTGGCCGCCGTTTCGATATAATTTTCCGGCCCGATGGTTATGACTTCCTGCCTCTTGGGCAAAACATCCTTGATCTTGGTTTTGGCCAACAAGTAATTCAATTCGTGGATGCTCAAACTCGTGGCTGTAGAAGGAGCCGCCTGGTTCAAATCGCTCAGAGTCACTATCCCTACTACTGCTCCCTTTTCCATGACCGGCAAGCGGCGGATATTATTTTCCTTCATCAACGTGAAGGCTTCATTGATGCTGGTTTCTTTGTTAACGGTTATGACTTTGGGGCTCATCCTCTCCTTGACCTTCATGTTTCCTTCCTCCTACAAATTCTATTGCAAGGCATCCCGCCTAACCTCCCAAATATGCCTTCTTGACATCCTCGCTCTTAAGCAATTGCTCGGCTGAACCCTGAAGAACTATCTCGCCGGTCTCAATAACAAACGCTTTGTGAGCTATGGATAGTGCCATATTGGCGTTCTGCTCCACCAGCAGGATGGTGGTTCCTTGCTCGTTGATGTCCTTGATAATCGAAAATATCTCCTTTACCAGTAAAGGGGCCAATCCCATTGATGGTTCATCCATCAGCATCAATTCCGGTCGGGCCATGAGTGCCCTTCCT
>JAQVXF010000097.1 GCA_028709355.1 Syntrophomonas sp. | reverse complement strand
AAATATTTCTGCTGGCCTTTTTCATCATAGCTGTGCGGAGCTGTGAAGAAATAGTCAGCCAGGGGCAATATCTCAGTGGTAGTCTTGGCGCGGCTGCGCACCAGCTCCACCACCCGGCGGAAATAGCCCTGGTTGTCACTGTGCAGCCAGCCCCTGAGTTCAGCTTCTGGCCGGATCAGTTCCACCACCCGTTCCAGATCAGCGGCGGCCAGGTACACCCCGTTCATCCAGGTTAATTTGGGCAGGTCATAGATGGCTGGGGAACGGGATACCGCCCCCAGAGAGAAATTATCTATCATCTGCTGGAGGGGATAGATATCCGCGTCCTCACCGGGCGACCAACCCAGCAGCACTAGATAATTGACCAGGGCCTCGGGCAGATAGCCTTGCTCGCGAAACTCCTGCACCGAGGTGGCTCCGTGGCGCTTAGAGAGCTTACTGCGGTCGGGGGCCAGGATCATGGAGACATGGGCGAACTGGGGAAGGTCCCAACCCAGGGCCTGGTAGACTTTTATCTGCTTGGGAGTATTGGACAGGTGCTCCTCGGCCCGTATCACGTGGCTGATGTTCATGGTATGATCGTCGACCACCACCGCGAAATTGTAAGTAGGCCAGCCATCTGATTTGGCGATGATGAAGTCATCCAGCAGCTGGTCGTCAAAGGTCACTGGTCCGCGGATCAGGTCATCGACGGTGGTCTGTCCGCGGCGGTTCACTTTAAGCCGTACCACCGGTTGTATTCCGGTGGCCTTGCGCTCGGCGGCTTCGGTGCCGGTCAGGTGGCGGCAACGGCCGCTGTACAGGTAGTTTCTCTTTTCCGCCTGGGCCTGCTCCCGTTCCTGTTTCAATTCTTCGGCACTGCAGAAACAATGGTAAGCCCGGTCCTGGTCCTGTAACTGCTGGAGATAGCGCCGATATATAGGCAGGCGCTCGCTTTGCCGATAGGGACCGTAATCACCGCCCACACCAGGGCCCTCGTCCCAATCCAATCCCAGCCAACTCAAGCCCTCGACGATACCGGCGGCCGCATCCTGGCTGGAGCGCTGCAGGTCAGTATCCTCCAGACGCAGGACCAGAGTGCCTTGATGGTGATGGGCAAACAGCCAGTTGAACAACGCGGTGCGGGCCCCGCCGATGTGCAGGGCCCCAGTAGGACTGGGCGCAAACCTGACTCTAACCTGTTGCAATTTCTAACCACTCCTTCGCTAAATCATTTTAGCCCAAACCGATGCGCCTAACAAGGCCAGCCATCAGGCGCTTCGGCAGCTCACAAGATATAATCGGGGGGCTCGCGGAGAAAAATATTGAGGCCGCCGGGTATGGCGCAGGCGCAAGAAAGAGTGGATGACCAGGTCCAGCAGGGTTTAGGATGGACAACGGGCGATGACCGCTGGAGGAGAGGAATCCAGATGGGGCGAGTTAACCCAGCTGGGCAAACAAGCCATCTGGGTAAAATAGAAGCCCGGGGAGCTGATTCGGCGGATAATCAGCCGGGATGGTTGATTATCGGGATGTTATTGTTCATAATGTTGGCAGAACAGCAACAGACCGGTATTGCAGCAAGCCTACCGGGCAGCGGGGTGAAGTCATGCGGTGCCCTTATTGTCGGACCACGGACAGCAAAGTGCTCGAGAGCCGCTCCAGTGAGGATGGTGCGGTTATAAGGCGGCGCCGCGAGTGTAACGCCTGCCAGAAGCGCTTCACCACTTATGAACGAGTGGAGGAGCGGCCGTTCCTGGTGATCAAGAAGGGGGGAAACCGGGAGCAGTTTGACCGCAACAAGATACTGATGGGTATCCTCCGCGCTTGCGAAAAGCGGCCAGTCAGTTCGAGGACCATCGAAGAGGTAGTGGACTCCATCGAAACCGAACTGCGGGACCACAACGACCGGGAGGTGAGCACCGTGGTCATCGGGGAGATGGTGATGGACAAGCTAATGGCCCTCGATGAGGTGGCCTATGTGCGTTTTGCCTCGGTCTATCGGCAGTTTACCGATCTGAACAGCTTCATCAATACCATCGATCAACTCAAAAGCAAATGAAGACGGGGGTAAGCCCCGGGGCATCACAGATCGGATTCACTACCCTCCATTTCCGCCTGCAGGAGTTGTTCGGTCCGGGCCGCAAAGGCTTCTGGCACGGCCACCTTCACTTCTCCCAGGGGACCCACCGCCAGTCCAAATACCGAGCCGAGGGGTTTGATGAGCTGGACCGGTATGCCGAAGGACTTGATCAGGCTTTCCAACAGGGCGTCATCGGGTGGATTCACGGTGGCGATCACCACCCAGTCCGATCCGGAAACATCCAGCCCGCAATGGGGACATAGACCCTGGGGATCGAGTTCGGTATCGCATTGGGGACACTTCATAGGAACACCTCCTTAACATATTCTATTAGAAACTGGAGACGAGAACAAATGCAGGATTGGATCATGTGCGAATCGGAACCGCTGCCTCACATTACTTTGCCCCATTGGCAAAACGAAGGGGTGGCCTTGGGATTTACAACCCGCCAGGGGGGAGTCAGCCAGGGTAACTATAAGTCTCTCAATCTGGGGCTGCACGTCGGCGACCAGGAGGAACTGGTGCTGGAAAACCGGCGACGGCTGGCGGCGGTAATGGCATCCGGACTGGATGACATGGTGTGCTGCGAGCAGGTTCACGGGGGTGAAGTAACGGTGGTAGGGACAGGGGAGCGGGGGCGAGGTATCCGGCGCCTGGATGACGCCCTGCCTGGATATGATGCTATGATCACGGCTGAGCCGGGCGTTTACCTGCTTAGTTTCTATGCTGATTGTGTACCAGTATATATATTCGATCCGGTCCACCGGGTGGTGGCCAGTGCTCACTGTGGCTGGAAGGGGACCATGGCCCGGATAACGGTCAACACTCTGGCGGTCATGAACCGGGAGTTCGGTACCCAGGCAGATGCGGCGTGGGCCTTCATCGGCCCCGGCATCGGCCCTTGCTGCTTTCAGATAAGTCCTGATCTAGGCCGGCGAGTACATGATGAATTCCCCGAATGGCATGATATAATAAGCACCACCGGTGACAGCCAATATTGGAACCTTACTGCCACCAATGCCAGGATATTACAAGCGGTCGGGATTAAACCTGATAATATCGCTATTTGCGAATTGTGTACCGCCTGTCATCCGGAGCTTTTCTTCTCGTTCCGCCGCGATCGGGGGGAAACCGGGCGGATGGCGGCCTGGTTGGGTCTGCAACGCTGAAACGAACACCCTGAGCGGAGGTAGAGGACTTGTCGGATAGGATGGAGAGGATGGAACGAAAGGGAGAGAAGAACAAGGTCGCCAGAGCGGTCCTGATAACCCTGATGGCACTGGCGGTGCTGGGTCTCATCTACCGGATCGGCTGCCAGGCGGTTACTGCCATCCAGGAGAGGAATCGGGATATCAAGATAGTCCAATTTGGCACCATGGAAGACCGATTGTCAGCACCGGCGGTGGTCCTCAACCAGGAAGAGATCTTTCCGGCCAAAGAAGCGGGGCGCTTCGAGAATCTGGTCAAAGAGAAGGAGAAGGTGAGCAAGGGCGCCCTGCTGGGATACTTCATAACTGCTGAAGCCAAGAGCACCGTAAGGGCTTCCAAGGCGGGGGTGTTCATACGCAGCACGGATGGATTGGAGGAGGTGTTCGCCCAGCTCAATCTGGCCGAAGTCACCCCGGAAGTCTTCAAGTACAAACCCCATGCAACCTTCTTGGAAAGGCCATTCCAGGCGGGTGAGCCTATGTATAAGATCGTGGACAGCCTGGTTCCTACCCGCCTGCTGCTCAGCTTGCCCATGGATGAGGTAGATTTCACCGTCCAGCCGGAACAGAAGATTAGGGTAGTGGATGACAACCAGGAATCGAAAACGGGGCGGATAGTGGAGATGAAACAGCAGGATGACGATCTGCTGATGTTGGTGCAGTTGGACAGTTTCTACGAGAACACGGTCAATAAGCGTTACCTGGCAATCGATATCGTGTTCGACAGCCAGACCGGTTTCCTGGTCCCGCTACGAGCTATCGTAGAAAAAGAAGGAAAAAAAGGTGTCTACTGTGCGGTTGGCGAATTTACTAAATTCAAAGCGGTGGAGATAGTCAAGCAGAAGGATGATACCGCGTTGGTGCGGGGCCTGGACAAAAATGACTTTATCGTCACCAATCCTCCTGCTAGAATATAGGTGGAAACGCTGGATATGGAAAAGATGCAGACCAGATTGACAGAAATCAAGGCCAATATCGACCGGGCCGCAGGCAGAAGCGGTCGGCGGGGGAGAGATATAACCCTGATAGCGGTCAGCAAGATGGTGGAGCCGGAGATTACCCGGCAGGCTTACCAGCTGGGTATCACCGATTTCGGGGAGAACCGGGTCCAGGAACTGAACCGCAAGAAGGCCTTCCTGCCTGAAGCTCGCTGGCATTTCATCGGCCGGCTGCAGACCAATAAAGTCAAAGATGTGGTGGGCGAGGCTTACATGATCCATTCCCTTGACCGCTGGGGGCTGGCCGAAGCCATCAACAAGCGCGCCTTAAGCCTTGGTATCAGGGTGCCGGTGCTGGTCCAGGTCAATATCAGCGGAGCGGACCGCAAAACCGGTCTGGTGCCCGCGGAGTTAGAAGAATTCCTGCGGTCGATGGGGCAACTTGCGGCTCTCCAGGTCCGGGGACTGATGACCATGGCCGAAGAGGATCCCGATCCGGAAGCGAGCCGGCCGGTGTTCAGGGAATTATCCCTATTGCGAGCCAGGCTGGCCGAACTCGAATTTCCCAATGTCGAACTTCACCATCTGTCTATGGGCATGTCGCAGGATTACCAGGTAGCCATAGAGGAAGGCGCTGATATGGTCCGAATCGGCAGCGCTTTGTTTAGTTAATTGTATGACCGACTAAGGAACAGGAGGGCAACAAGATGGGAGTAATGGACAGCGTCTGGAAGTGGCTGGGAATCCAGTCTGAGGTAGAGGAAGAATATGAGTTCGAGCAGCGCCCCATGACGCTGGAGCGCGAAAACCGCTCATCGGCTAATGCGGCCGCCAATGTGGTGGCCCTACACGCCGCCGGCAAGGGAGCCAAGGTGGTGGTGTGCGAACCGGACCGGTTTGAAGAGGTGCAAGCCCTGGTCGACCATCTCAAGAATCGTAAACAGGTGATAGTCAATTTCGAATCCACTGCTCCTGAGTTATCCCAGA
>JAQVXF010000096.1 GCA_028709355.1 Syntrophomonas sp. | reverse complement strand
CGCCAACGTATCGGTGCGTCCCGTAGGCCAACCGGAGTTTGGCACCCGCACCGAGATAAAAAACTTGAATTCTTTCCGGGCTCTGGAGAGAGCCATCGAATATGAAGCCCGGCGCCAGATAGAAGCGGTCGAGGACGGCGAGCCGATTGTCCAGGAGACCCGTACTTGGGATGAGGAGAAGCAGGTGACCCGCTCTATGCGGTCCAAAGAAGAAGCCCACGATTATAGATATTTCCCGGAACCCGACTTGCCGCCCTTGTTCATCAGCCGGGAATGGGTGGATGAGATCCGGGCCTCGATGCCGGAGATGCCGGAACAGGCCCAAAAGAGGCTGTCAGAGGTATATGGATTGCCCGAATATGACGCGGGGCTCCTCACCTTGACCCCAGAGAGTCTGGCTTTCTTCGACCGTTGTGTGCAACAGTACCCTGATGCCAAGATCATCTCCAACTGGATGATGGGCGACTTCAGCCGCTTGCTCAACCAGCACAACCAGGAGATAGGCGAAAGCAGGCTGACCCCGGAACACCTGGTGCAGATGCTGCAGGCGGTGGACCAGGGAACCATCAGCGGCAAGATGGCCAAAACCGTCTTCGAAGAGATGTTTGTCAGCGGGCAGAGTCCCCAGGCAGTGATCAAGGATAAAGGTCTGGTACAGATCTCTGACGCTGCCACCTTGGCCCCGCTCATTGAGGAGATCGTCAAGGACAATCCTAAGGTGGTGGAGGACTACAAGAGCGGCAAGGGTAAGGCCTCGGGATTCTTCATCGGGCAGATAATGAAAGCCACCAAAGGCCAGGCCAACCCGGCCCTGGTCAATCAACTGCTCCAGGAAATCCTGGATAGTATAGAATAGTAAGATAGCTTGATAGCGACATGGAGGTCGAATTTAATAAAGAGGGGCAGGGGAGATTCAGGTGACTTGGACACTAATTAACCGGGACTGGTTTCAGGACCCGGAAGTCAAGATCAAGGTAGTGGACACCACCCTCCGGGATGGGGAACAGACTGCCGGGGTGGTATTTTCCAATGAAGAAAAGGTACGCATAGCCAGGTATCTGGACCAGATCGGGATCGATCAGATAGAAGCCGGTATCCCGGTGATGGGCGGATTCGAAAAGGACTGTATCAAGGAGATAGTGAGGCTGGGGCTCAAATCCAGCATTATGGCCTGGAACCGGGCGGTGATAGCCGATATCAAGGAGTCGATCGAGTGCGGGGTGGACGCGGTGGCCATATCCATCAGCACTTCCGATATCCATATCGAGCATAAACTGCAGACAACCAGGGAAGCAGTCCTGAAGCGGATGAGTGAGGCGGTCAAGTTCGCCAAGGATAAGGGTTTATACGTGTCTGTCAACGCCGAGGACGCTTCCCGGTCGGATCTGGAATACCTGACCGAATTCGCTCTGATCGCCAAGCATGCCGGCGCTGACCGGCTGCGCTACTGCGATACGGTGGGGATATTGGACCCGATGAAGACTTTTCGTTATATCAAGACTCTGCATGACGCAGTGGGGCTGGATATAGAGATGCACACCCACAATGATTTCGGGATGGCCACCGCCAATTCCCTGGCTGGAATCTACGCCGGGGCCAACCATGTTGGGGTGACCGTCAACGGCCTGGGGGAAAGGGCCGGCAACGCATCACTGCAGGAAGTGGTGATGGGCATCAGGCACTTGCTTAAGCTCAATGTCGCTTATGACACCACCATGCTAAGGGAAGTGGCAGTATACGTGGCTGAAGCATCAGGCCGGGCCCTGGGCCTCAACAATCCCATCGTGGGGCTGAACATTTTCGCGCATGAATCGGGCATCCATGGGGACGGGGTTCTGAAGAATCCGCTCACCTATGAAGCCTTCAAGCCTGAGGAGGTGGGCCTGGAGCGGCAGATAGTGATCGGCAAGCACTCCGGTTCGGCCGCCATAAAATCAAAGTTCATGGAATACGGGGTGGAACTCAGCGAAGCTGATGCCCAGGAGATCCTGGCTCGCTGCCGGCAGATGGCTATCGATAAGAAACGGTCACTATTTGACAAGGAAATGGCATATATATATAAGGGCTTACGGAATGAACAAAAGCAGGGCCAAGCGGGCTAGGTCAACGGATTGGGACCAGCCGGGGTCAGGATGGGCGCCACACTGTTTGGTGGCATGGCCATTCTACCTATAGTCGGCAAATGATTCGGTAACGGTGCTGAGAAATGTTTGGTGGGAGGTTTATACATGGTTGAAATAATGGGAGACAAGATTACAGTCCAGGGCGGGGTGTTGAATGTACCCGATCACCCCATAATACCTTTCATAATCGGTGATGGAACCGGGCCCGACATCTGGGCGGCGGCATCGCGGGTTGTCGATGCGGCAGTAACCAAGGCTTATCAGGGCCAGCGGTCGATCGTGTGGAAGGAAGTGCTGGCCGGGGAGAAGGCTTTCAATCTGACCGGGGAGTGGCTTCCCCAGGCCACCCTGGATGCTATCAACGAATACATCATTGCCATCAAAGGTCCCTTGACCACCCCCATCGGAGGGGGTATCAGGTCCCTTAACGTAGCCTTGCGGCAGAGCCTGGATCTATATACCTGCCTGCGCCCGGTCCAATATTTCCAGGGGGTACCATCCCCAGTGAAACGCCCCGAGGATGTGGACATGGTCATTTTCCGGGAGAACACCGAGGATATCTACGCCGGTATCGAATACCCGCAAGGTTCCGAGCAAGCTCAGAAGCTGATCAGATTCCTGCAGGATGAACTGGGCGTGACCAAGATACGTTTCCCGGGCACTTCCGGGTTAGGTATAAAACCGGTCTCGGAGGAAGGGACCAAGCGGCTGGTGCGGGCCGCCATCGATTACGCCCTGCGGGAAGGGCGCAAGAGCGTGACCCTGGTGCACAAAGGCAACATCATGAAATATACGGAAGGGGCTTTCAAGCAGTGGGGCTATGATGTGGCCGAGCAGGAGTACGGGGACAAGGTGTTCACCTGGGACGAATATGATCGCATCAAGGCTGCGCAAGGCGCCCCGGCCGCCGACCAGGCCCAGGCTGAGGCAGAGCGGGCGGGCAAGCTCATCATCAAGGATGCCATCGCCGATATCTTCCTGCAGCAGATCCTGACCCGGCCCCGTGAATTCGAGGTAGTGGCCACCCTCAACCTCAACGGCGATTACATCTCCGATGCTCTGGCCGCCCAGGTGGGGGGGATCGGCATCGCCCCTGGGGCCAACATCAACTACCTGACCGGCCACGCGGTATTTGAGGCCACTCACGGCACGGCTCCTAAATACGCGGGCTTGGACAAGGTCAACCCCTCCTCGGTCATCCTGTCAGCGGTGATGATGCTCCAGCACCTGAACTGGAACGAGGCCGCTGACCTTATCACTTCAGCTATAGAGAAGACCATCGCCAGCAAGGTGGTCACCTATGACTTCGCCCGGCTGATGGAAGGAGCCACCGAGGTCAAGTGCTCCCAGTTCGCCGATGAATTGATCAAGAACATGTAGAGTTTTTTGGTGATGTACCGGGATGGCTGTTGGAACAGTCACAGGCACCCCGGAGGCGGTTTGTATCAATTTGTATGCACACAAAGACAGGGTTTAAGCCGGTGGGGCGCAAACCCTGTTTTTACATATGTGGGTGTCAGTTGGTTTGTTAGATGAAGCAGGGCAAGAGGATTAAATCACTTTCCTTGACTGTCTATTGTTTCGCCCGCGTCGCGGTGGAACCGGAGGAGATCGATCGGGAGCCTTAAACTGGGCCGCCCTACCGTTCCAGTGCCCGCAGGCGAGCTATTATGGCGCTCACCAGGTCGATCCTCTTGAAGGGGGTTATCAGGTAATAGCCATCGACATAAGGGAAGATCTCCCTGGCGAAGCGGACTGAGATTGCAACAGCCTGAGCCGTTGCTTCTTCCTTGGACAGGTCCCGGTAGAGTTCTACGATCTCAGGGGCTACTCTAATCCCGGCTATCTCATTGTTCATAAAGCAGGCATTCTTATAGCTGACGATGGGCATTATGCCCCCCAGGATGCGGGCCGGCAGTTCCCGGCGGGCGCTGGCCAGGTTGTCGACCGCTTCCGGACTCAGCACCGGCTGGGTCAGAAACATGGCCACCCCGTTGTCGATCTTCTTGGCAGCCCGCTGTAATTCGTGGGAGAAATTGCGGGCATTGAGGTTCAAGGCCGCACAGATATTGAAGGGGGAGGCGAAGGCAGTCTGGTTGAAGTTGCTGATATACCGGGCCAGCACCGCCGAATTGAAGCTGAACACGCCTTTCACCTCGTCGCGCTGGGCGGTGGGCACCGGGTCGCCGGTCACCACCAGCACATTGTTTACCCCCTCCACGTTCAAACCCAACAGCAAAGCCTTGGTGGCGTTGATGTTGCGGTCCCGGCAGGTGAGGTGGGGGATAGGGGTTATACCCAGTTCCCGCTTCAGCTTGCAGGCCATGATACTGCTGTCCACCCGGGCCCGGGCTAGGGGGGAATCGGCGATGGTGATGGCATCCACCCCCTGCTCCTTCAATGTCCGGGCGCTCTCCAGGAAGAATGCTATGTCGGTATCGATAGGGGGATCAAGCTCCACCGCGATTATCTTATGGCCGCTGGTCATCTTCTCCAGCAGGGGATTGGGGAGCAGGTCCCGCTGCAGGGTCCTAACCGGGTATGGCTCGGCAGAGGTTAACTGCAGGGGCGAGAAGGATGCCAACCGGGCTGCCATCTCCCTTATGTAGTCGGGAGTGGTACCGCAGCAGCCACCCAGGATGGTCACCCCCTGGCGGGCGATCTCCAGCATCTGGCTGGCAAAGTACTCCTTGGTGTTCTGGAAAAAGGTGCGGTTGTTGATTAGGGCCGGGTACCCCGAGTTGGGCATGATAGAGATGGTCTTATCCGCCAGGGACAGGGTTTTGATGTATTCCAGCAGATGGGACGGGCCCGAATAACAGTTGAACCCGCCGGCATCGATGCAGGGCTCGCGCAAGACATCCTCCAGCAGTTGTCCGCCCGACTTGCCCAGCCGGGTCAGACCCTCGGGGGATACTGCAAAAGATACAATCACAAAGGCATTTGGATTGTGCTCTTTGATGTATTGAGACAGCTGCACCAGGTACTCTTCGCTGCTGAAGGTCTCGAACAGGAAATTGGATGCTCCCCGGGCCAGGAACAGGTCAACTATCTGGCGGTAGTCTTCCCACCTTTCCCCATCGTCCTCGCCGGGCAGGGG
>JAQVXF010000095.1 GCA_028709355.1 Syntrophomonas sp. | reverse complement strand
TGCCGGCTACTGAGCTGCGGCGGCGGGTGGACGCCGCCCTGGCCACGGTGGGACTGACCGGGCTGGAGGAGCGGGCCCCTTATTCCTTATCGGGGGGACAGAAGCAGCTGCTAGCCCTAGCCGGGATCCTGGCTATGAATCCCAAGGTGATAGTCCTGGACGAGCCGACCGCCTCACTGGACCCGGCCGCCAAAAAGGTGGTCTATGATCTATTGCGGCAATTACATAGGGCTGGGATAACCATCATCCACGTCACCCAGGATATGGACGAAGCGGTTTTGGCCCAGCGGGTGCTGGTGATGAACCAGGGACGGATAGTCGCCGATGGTCCTCCCCGGGAGGTTTTGACCCGGGTGGAATGGCTGCAAGGATTAGGCCTGGATGCCCCCCGGCTGACCCAACTGCTGATCTACCTGCAAGAAGCTGGGCTGGAAGTGGATGCCGGCAGCTTTGATATAGCCGCCGCGGGGCGGGCTATCCTCAACGCGGTCGAGGACGGCGGAGGCCGGTCGACCTTCTTCAGTCTCAGGAGGGCTGGCAGTAATGAATAACGGTGCCTTATATCAATCCCTGGATTCCCCCTTACATGGACTGGACCCCCGGGTGAAAATCGTGGCGGTGATCGTTTTGAGCATCGTGTTGCTGCGGGTGGAAGAGGCCGGGCTGGGTATCGCCACCGTGATTCTGGCTGTCTTGGTCTGGTTGAGCCGCATCCCCCTGTCCAGGGTGCTCAAGACGCTGCAGCCGTTCCTGCTGTTCTTCGCAGTTCTGTTCCTGCTCTATGCTCTCTCCACCCCTGGTACGGTCTGGGTGGACCTGGGGCCGCTCCCCTTACGGGTGACGGCCGAAGGTCTGGACCTGGCTATCTCCCAGGTGGGCAAATTCCTGCTGCTGGTGGTGGTAGCCTCGCTGCTCACCATGACCACCCGCCCCGAACATCTCACCGCCGGCCTGGAAAGGTTGCTGCGTCCGCTCACCACCATCGGTATTCCCTCCCATGATCTGGCCCTGATGGTATCCCTGTCCTTCCGCTTCATCCCGGAAGTGGCCAGCGAATTCCATGCCATCCGCCAAGCCCAGCTGGCCCGGGGTTTCGATGGCGAGAACCGGCGGCCGGCGAATCTCATCCGCTCTATAGTCCATCTATCCTCACCCTTGGTGGTCAATGTGTTCCGCCGCTGCGATCAGCTGGTCGATGCCATGGAAGCTCGGGGCTACGGGCCTGGCCAGCGCACCTACCTCTACGAGCTCCAGTTGCAGACCGCCGACTGGGCTTGCTTGGCCGCCCTGGTTCCGCTGGCCGCCATCATCCTGGCATCAGGATAAACATCCTGACACTGGTATTTTATAGGCAGAGTCTCCGGCCATGTCTGCCCTCGTTGCCCAACCAGCGGCGCTGCCATAAAGCTATAAACCAGAAATAATCGATTTAGGTCGGAAGGTTTTGGCGGATAGTCTCTTATAACAATTCGTTCAGCCTAGCGGTTGCCCGAAAATGATATCACCTTGTTATCGTAGTGTTTGCCGGTGGGACTGGCCAGGGTTTGGAAGTATTCCTCCCGGCTGGCCGGGGGCGGCAGTTCGCTGCTGATCTGGCCGCTCTTCTGCAAGCTTTCCCAGCTCTCCAGGATCCAGGGTTTGTCCAAGCTGCTGGCCTTAAGTAAAGAAGTGTCGGCCAGGACTTGTTGGGGATGGCCCTGGCTGAGAACCTGTCCCCCGCTGATGAGGATGACATGGGAAGTCCACCCGTAAGCCAGATCGACATCATGGGTGGAGATGATCAGGGTTGTGCCTTGCTGGTGCAGTTGGTCCAAAACCTGCAGCAGGATACGGGCGTTGACATGGTCCAGACCGGCAGTGGGTTCATCACAGACGATCACCTCCGGGTTCATAACCAAAACCCCCGCCAGGGCCACCAGTTTCTTCTGCCCGGTGCTGAGGAAATGGGTAGGTTTACCCAACAGTTCCTCGATCCCGAGCTGGTGGGCCACTTCATCCACCTGCCGGCGGGCTTGGGACTGGGAATACCCCAGGTTGAGCAGTCCGAAGGAGATATCCTGGGCCACGCTGGCCGAGAACAGCTGGGTGTCGGGATTGGGGAATACCAGCCCTACCTGCTGGCGCAACTGTTTCAGACGGCTGCGTTGGTAGCTCACAGTTTCACCGCAATAGACCAGGCTGCCGGAACTTGGCTGCAGCAGGCCGTTGAAATGCAGGAACAGGGTCGATTTGCCGGCCCCGTTGGGCCCCAGCACAGCGGTCTTGCCGTGGCGAGGGATGACCAGATTGATACCGTGCAGGGCACAGGTCCCGTCATTGTAGTGGAAATGGAGATTCCTGGTCTCGATTATGTATGCCATCTATCCTGCCACCCCCACGTTTTTTGCCATCACCAACACCAGGTTGAAACCGATTATGGCGGCCAGGTTACGCCGCCGCCATGCGAATTCCTCATCTAGTACCGCCAGACTGCCGGAAAAACCGCGGGCCAACAGGGCATCATAGGTTTGGTCGCTCTGGTGCAGGAACTTGCTGAACATCTGGAAAGACAGAGCGGCCAGGGAGCGCAGGCTGGCCTTGAAGCCATCGTAGCCGCAGCGGGACTTCTGGGCGCGGCCTATCTCAGCTGCAGCAGCCAGGAAATCGAATATCGCATAGTAGATCAGGCTCATGACATCGGCCAAAACCCAGGGCAGCCGGAGCCTTTTCAAAATAAAGACGATCTGGGTGACGGGGGTGGTCAGGGCCAAGAAATACATGCAGGCCACACAGGCCAGGCAGCGCCAAAACAGGATGACGGAGGCCTGAAGGGATGACGGGCTGAGGCCGATACGATAGGGCCCAGCCGGTAAACTAGCCAGTAGACCAGCTGGTCCGGGCTGAATGGTCACCGCGATGGTGACGCAGCCCAACAGCAGGAACACAAGGGGGATCAGCAGCAAGCCCAGATAGATTCGCCCCGCCACCCGGCCCGGTCCCAATAACAACAGGGAGATGCTGATGAACACCAATCCTGATACCCGGATAGAGTCCAAGCCCAACACCACCAGCAGGGTCAGCAGGGTCAGCAGAGCTTTTTCGCCGGGATGGACACTGCGCAGCGGCGAGGCATAGGCGTACTGGTCGATTCCCATCCGGTTACACCTTGCCCTTGTTCTTACCCATGGCATAGCCCAGGTAGAAACAGACGAAGCCAGTTCCGACCGCAGCCTGGACCGCGAAGAGCAGGCTTTCGATCTCCCCGCTGGGCGGTTCCCAGAGCGGCTCGAACCAGGCCGCATAACTGGGATCAAGCTCCCCAATGGCATCCGAGGCCGCCCCGTCCGCACCTCCGAACTCGGCCCCCCGGTTGCTGACCAGGGCCAATACCACCAGACCGATCAGCAAGGTTACCAATATAAGGTTTCTCTTCACCATGCGCCCCTCCTATTGAGCTTGCCTTGCAGGCTTTCCAATTCCGAACGGCTGTATTTGAACACCAGATCCAATACCAACACAGTAAGTATGCCCTCGATGACCGCGATGGGTACCTGGGTGATGGCAAAGATGCCGGTGAATTTTACCCAGGACAAATAGAATCCTCCGGTTTGGGCCGGGTGAGCCAGGGCCAGCTGCAGGGCGGTAACCATATAAGTGGCCAGGTTTCCCAGGCAGGCAGCGGTGAAGACAGCCGCCGCCCGGGGCAGCTTCAATTTCATCAAACTCCGGTAGATGCCGTAAGCCACAAAAGCACCCACCACCGACATGGAAAAGACATTGGCCCCCAGGGTAGTTAGGCCCCCATGGGCCAGCAACAACGCCTGGAACAAGAGGACGATCAAGCCGATCACCACCATCAGGGATGGCCCCAGGATGATCGCTCCCAAGGCGATGCCGGTAGGGTGAGAACAACTGCCGGTCACTGAAGGCAGTTTCAGAGCCGACAGGGCAAAGGTAAAAGCCCCGGCGAAACCGATCAGCAACATGGCTTTGGGGTCTTCTTCGATAATGGCGGTCAGCCGTTTGATCCCAAGAAACAGGAAGGGCAGGCAGAGCAGGTACCAGATGATCACCCAATCCAAGGGCAGGAAACCCTCCATGATATGCATTCCCAATATCAAATCCATATGATTACCTCCCTTACCTGATGCATCTCTGGAATTAATCCGACTTGAAACAGTCTCCCTCTTGCCGCTCTAGTACTCGATCCCCCGCCGGGATTTCACCCCTCCATCGTAGGGATGTTTGACCTTTCGCATCTCGGTGACCAGGTCGGCGGTTGCCAGCAAAGCCGGCGGGGCGTGCCGGCCGGTCAACACCACTTCGATATCAGCCGGCAGCTTCTGTAGCCAGGCGGCCAGTTCGTCCAGAGGGACCAGGCCCCGATTGACCGCATTGAGGATCTCGTCCAGGATCAGCAAGCGAAAATCCGCTCCGACAGTGTCTTGGGCCAGCTGCCAGGCCATCTGCACTTTGCGCACATCCAATTCGGTGGGTTCGGTCATCCTGATCCAGCATTGGTCGCATTCCTGGCAGTCCATGAAGCCAGTGCGGATGACGGCGGCATGGGGACAGGTGCGGCCGAACTGGTAGATCTCGATGCCCAGCTTGTGCAGTGACAGCAGTTCCCCGCTGTAGGTGCTGCCCTTCAGGAACTGGATGATCCTTACTTTGAATCCGTGCCCGGCGGCGCGGATGGCCAGCCCCATGGCGGCGGTGCTTTTTCCTTTGCCGTCCCCGGTGTAGATCTGGATCAAGTTCATAACCCCTTTTCGTACTTATCTCTAAAACAGATTGCCGCCGCGATCATGGTATATCAGGGCATTGACCATGCTGACCGCGATGGGGCTGCCCCCCCGGGTGCCCACCAAACTGATAAAAGGAATGGCGTCCTGGTCGACCAGCATTTGCTTGGACTCGGCGGCGCCAACGAATCCCACCGGGGTGCCAACTATCAGAGCCGGAGAGCAGACCCTCTGCCGGACCAGGTCCAGCACCTCGAACAGGGCAGTGGGGGCGTTGCCGATGGCTACCACCGCTTGGTCCAGGTGCGGTCCGTAAAGGCGCATGGCGGCGGCTGCCCTGGTTATGCCCCATGCCTGAGCGGCTCTGGCCACCTCCGGCTCGGCGATGGCACAGAATACCTGCCCACCCCACTGGGCCAGTTTTTTGTAGTTGATGCCAGTTTTCAGCATGTTGACATCGGTGTAGATGGTGGCCCCGGAGCGTAGTGCCATGATCCCGACCTCCACCGCTTGGGGATGAAAGCGGATGGCC
>JAQVXF010000094.1 GCA_028709355.1 Syntrophomonas sp. | reverse complement strand
CGCCCAGGATAAGCAGGATAAATCCCCAGATCCTGAATAATTCGAACTGTTGCAGCAGGCGGTACAGGAAACTGCTGGCATCACCATTGACCCATAATAATGCCAGGCTGGTATTGACTTGCATGAAGGCCTTGAATCCCACCATCTTGACCAAAGCGGTGGAGATGAAGGACTGTATAAGCGAAGGGATCCCGGCGAAAATAGCTACCGCGAACAATTGCTTGAAGGTCGCGGCTCCTACCACCAACTGGTTATACAAGGCCAGCAGGCCAGCCGCCACCAGCCATACCGCAGGTAAGGCGATGATGGTGCCGACAAGGGCTCCGGGGGTGATGAACTTCATGGCCAGGGCGATCTGGTCTGGACTCTGCCCGCTAGCGGCCAGGGTCTCTTGGGTGAACGCCTTGGTTTCCGGCAAAATGATGGCGGTCAATAAGAGGTTTATAACAATAAATATCAAACCCGGCCATAATATCCGGGGATCGGCGGCGATGGCGTTAAAGGCCTGGCCAGGCGAGGTCACCACCTTCAAGACTCTCTCGGCAACCGACATTCTGGTTTCTTCCACCCGAACTCCCCCTTCATTCATTCTCAATATTTCCTTTCCACATCCGAATCAATTATTCCTTTGTTTGTCGATCAATCCAGGCGCGACCGGCATAACTCTTCAGGGCTGAATCCCAGCAGAGTGAATTCGGGCATGCATGGCGGGAAGGCCCGCCCAGGGCCTATTCGGGTCCAAGCGTGAGCTCGGTGGGGGATGGACCAGTAGCGCCCTGGTTGATTTTGTCCCGCGAAATCGCATCTCAATCCATTGATTAAGCTGACCCCAATCACTAAGATATAAGCAGAGTTAAGTGCGGTCGACCAGTTAATGAGTAATTGCGGCCAGGCATAAGGAGGTTGGAGCATGGAACAGCTTAGAATGATGGCAATCAAGAGACTGGCCTGGTTTATAACCCTGGCATTCCTAATCGCTTGGCTCATATTTGCTATGATTCCTCTGCAGGGGCTGACCTATGGAACTGGGGTGACCATCTTTATCGTCATGGCCGGCATGTTTGCCCCCGCCCTGGCCAACCTGCTGACCAGGCTGATAACCAAACAGGGATTCGGCGACATGCTGCTGCGTCCCAATTTCAAGGGGCAGGTCGGAACTTACCTGCTGGTGTTTTTCGGCCCTACCGTGCTGCTGCTGGTGAGCGCCGCCTTCTATTTCCTGGTGTTCCCGGGTTCGTATGATCCGCAGTTTACCACCTTACAGTAAGCGGCCGCCCGCGCCGGCCTGTTTACCGCCCAGACACTTCTGCTGATCACCCTTTTGCAGATCATCGTCATCGGCCCGATCATCAACATCATCCCCACCCTGGGTGAAGAACTGGGCTGGCGGGCCTACCTGCTGCCCCAATTGCGCCTGCTCTTGTCTGACCGGGCGGCTTTGGTGATCGCCGGCGTCATCCATGGCTTGTGGCATACCCCGGTGATTCTGATGGGGCACAATTACGGGCTCAGTTACAGCGGTTATCCCTGGCTGGGTATCCTGGCCATGGTGGTCTTCTGTGTCTGGCTGGGGATCATCGAGGGCTATATGACGATCAAGATAAACAGTGTCATACCGGCCGCCATGATCCATTCGACTATCAATGCCGGTGCCGGTTTGGCCATCATCATGGCCAAGAGCGGCTACAATCCGCTGCTGGGCCCCTCCATCACCGGTATCGTCGGTGGTCTGCCGTTTATGGTGTGGGCGTTGATCCTGTTCATGAAGACGGGTCGGATAAGATCAGGGCAGTTGGACTAACATCTGGCCCAAGGCTGTCTTCCCCAGTTTGCAGCCATTGGAGCGAAAGAGGGCTCATTAAAGAAGTTTATGAAAATTCTAACTTTCACAATTATTGACATCAGGTATGGGGGTACCTATACTATATCTAAGCTCCAAGGAACACCTAAGACAAACACCTTAGCGGAGTCTCAAAACAGAAACAGAAGACTTTCAACCCAGTAAAGTTACCAGGTAAAGCAATTTACTATACCCGATGAAAAGTAAAAGAAATTAGCTTATTGAAGAGAAACGATACCGAAATTTAAGTTTACCTCCAATTCAGAAATGAACCAGAAGTAAACAAAAATGTAAGTAAAGTCAATCGGAAAATAAACTAAGATTAAAAGAAATTCAAAGGACGAAGGTAAAAAGAAGAGTTGAAAGACAAGAAACGAAGTTGGAAGGCAAAGGAAGGAAAGTAAGTCGATAAAGGTTCGTTGGAGCTTACCTTTTGCCCCAGGCTAGTCCCGGAAGCGCATAGCATCGTTACTGCATGAGGCCCGCTCTGTCGACGTATTCCATATACGTCTCAGTGGCGGGCTTCACTTTTGCTTGACTCTGCTCCCGAGCCGTCATGGGCAGCTAGCGCTTATAACCTAATCAGCCTTGCCCGTTTAAGCGGTGTCCCTTTCGGCTCCCAATGGTTAGAATAGAGAGGCGGGCGGCGATAATGAAACATTGATATTACCGACCGGTATCCCGGCAGCACTGAGGAAGGAAGATGAGGATGGGTTTATTGAATGATATATTCTCCAATAGTGCCAACGATATCCCGGCCGTGTGCGACGTGGACCTGCAGAGATACCTGGGCACCTGGTATGAAATCGCCCGCCTGCCCCATTCTTTTGAAGAAGGCATGGAATACGTGACAGCCAGCTACGCGATGCGCCCGGACGGCAAGCTAGAAGTCACCAATGCGGGCCGGAAGGGTGATAAAGAGAGAGTGGCCAAGGCGGTGGCTTGGGTCCCGGATCGCCAGTGTCCCGGCAAGCTGCTGGTCAGTTTCTTCCGGCCGCTGCGGGGCCAGTACAACATAATCCGCCTGGATGAGGAGGATTACAGTTATGCGGTGGTAACCGGCAGCAAGAAGAGTTACTTGTGGATATTAAGCCGGCAGCCGCAGATCAGCGACCAGCTGTATGATGAATTGCTGCAGTTCATCGCCGCGGCGGGATTCGATACCGGCCGGCTGATACGGGTCAGACAGGCCTACTAAGCCCGCAGTCATTTACCGTGCTGTTGCACCAAACCTTTTTGGTCGGGGTAGGTGAGGAATGCTTTGGCGAGCTGCTTTATCTCGCCTGCCTTGACCTTTCAGGTGGGGAGATACGTCGCGGAGAGGCTGCCAGAAGTCTTTCCAAGGTATGCCACTCAAACATACCGATTATAGTATCAGGTAGTCTTAACCGGCAAATTCAGTTTTGCCGGTTTCTTTTTCGCATTGGTTGATTTATTGACATATGCTCGTAACCGGATTACACTTCAATTATAAATGGCATATGTCGAAAACTCGGGAAGGCGACAAATATGCCTGGCCGAGATGAAACCTTAAGGAGGAAGAGAAATGATTATTGCAGTTCCAGTCGATGACCAATCTGCGCCCAATACCGTCTGTGTGTCCTTTGGGCGGGCTCCCTATTTCCTGATCTATGATATCGCATCCGCAGCGAACAGGATGGTCCATAACAGTGGGGCGAGCGGCCAAGGTGGAGCCGGGATCAAGGCTGCCCAGACTGTGGTCGACGGCAAGGTGGAAGCGGTTCTGACGCCGCGTTGCGGTGAAAATGCAGCCGAGGTACTCAGAGCCGCTGGCATTAAAATGTATAAGACCAGTGGTGATTCGATCAATGAGAATATCGAAGCGTTCAAAAAAGGTGAACTCCAGCCGCTCCAAGATATTCATCCCGGATTGCACGGCCAGGGAGAGTAGTCAAGTGAAGATTGCAGTACTGAGTGGCAAGGGTGGTACCGGCAAGACCCTATTGTCGGTCAATCTGGCAGCCGTGGCGGGAGAATCGACCTATATCGACTGCGATGTGGAGGAGCCCAACGGTCACCTGTTCTTCAAACCCGATCAGATTAGAAGCGAACCTATCACCATCAAGATACCGGTGGTCGACCAGCAGATCTGCGACGGTTGCAGGGTGTGTGTCGACTTCTGCAAATTCAATGCCCTGGCTTACATCGGTGATAAGCTGTTGATTTTTGAAGAGGTCTGTCATTCCTGTGGTGGCTGTGTACTCTTCTGTCCGCTGCGGGCCCTGTCGGAAAGAGACACGGTGGTCGGCGAGATCCGCCGCGGTTATTCGGACCAGGTACGAGTGGCCAGCGGGATACTTAACATCGGTGAGGCTTCTGGGATACCAATAGTGAAAGGGTTATTGCGCGATATCCCAGCCGGCACTACCTTCATCGATTGTCCTCCGGGTAGCGCCTGCATCGTCATGGAGAGCATCAAGGATGCCGACTACTGCATTTTTGTAGCCGAGCCGACCCTGTTTGGGGTGCACAATCTCAAGATGGTCTACCAACTAGTACGGTTATTCGGCAAACCCCACGGCGTAGTGCTGAACAAGTGCCTGCCCGGCGAGAATCCGGCGGAGGAGTTCTGCCGGCAACAAGGCATCCCGATTCTGGGGAAGATTCCTTTCGATCCCGAGCTGGGGACTATCAATTCGGAGGCATTGATAGCGGCCCGGGAACATAAAGGTTGGAAACAAGTCTTTCAAGAATTGTTGCAGACGGTGATGGGGGAGGTGCGGCGTGAAACAGCTTCTCATTCTTAGCGGTAAGGGTGGGACCGGTAAAACCACTATCGCCGCGGCTTTCATCAAATTGGCCCAGGCCAAGGTCTATGCTGATTGTGACGTGGACGCGCCCAATCTGCATCTGGTTATGAATCAATCGAAACAACCTCGGCGGACTGATTATTACGGCTTGCCTAAAGCCCAGATCGATCAAGATCTGTGCATTTTGTGCGACTCGTGCCGGGTTAACTGCCGATTTGACGCCATCAGCGGGGATTTGAGCTATGAAGTGAATTACCATGCCTGTGAAGGCTGTGGAGTCTGCCAGGCTCTATGCCCGGTCCAGGCAGTGCAATTGGTTCCGGCCGTGGCTGGGGAGCTGCAGCTGTACCACAATGACCACGTTTTTTCCACGGCCCAACTCAAAATGGGCAGCGGCACTTCGGGATTGCTAGTCACCGAGGTAAAGAAGCAGATGAAATCGGTGGTGGTTTTGGCCGACCTGGCTATTATCGACGGTTCGCCGGGGATAGGTTGTCCTGTCATCGCCTCACTGAGCGGGGTGGACATGGTTCTGATCGTCACCGAGCCGTCCCTTTCCGGGATCAGCGACATGGAGCGGATCATCAAGACCGCGCAGCAATTCCAGACCAAGATCGCGGTTTGCATCAATAAATTCGATACCAATCTGTCCAAAACCCAGGCCATAGAGTCATTCTGCCAGACCAGCGGATTGCCTTGGGCCGGGAACATCCCCTATGACCCGGAAGCGGTCATCGCCGTCAATGCTGGCCAGACCGTCATAGAGCGGGACTGCCC
>JAQVXF010000093.1 GCA_028709355.1 Syntrophomonas sp. | reverse complement strand
AATGTCGCCACCAAATATGGCATCACCCGGGAAGAGTGTGATGTGTTGGCGTTGGGCAGCCATCAGAAGGCTACCGCCGCCAATCAGAATGGCATCTTCAGCCGAGAGGTGATCCCGGTCGAGATCAAGTCCAAAAAAGGCTCCAAGTTCTTTAGCTTGGACGAACATATGATACCGGATGCCAACCTGGCCGCCATGGCCAAGCTCCCGGCGGCTTTCAAGAAAGACGGGGTAGTCACTGCCGCCAACGCTTCCGGTATCAATGACGCTGCTGCGGCCGTGGTGGTGATGTCCAAGCAAAAGGCTGCCGAACTGGGTATAAAACCACTTATGAAGATGATCAACATCGTGGCCGAAGGGGTGGCCCCGGAGGTGATGGGCCTGGGACCGGCGGTGGCGATTCCCAAAGCCCTGCAACTGGCGGGTCTGAAACCCGAGGATATTCAATACTGGGAAATAAACGAGGCCTTCGCCGCCCAGTTCATCGGGGTGGGGCGCATGCTCAAAGAAGAAGCCGGCATTGTATTGGATCCGGAGCGGATCAACCACAATGGTTCCGGAATCGGATTGGGACATCCGGTCGGTTGTACCGCCCTGCGCATCATTGTCTCTCTGTACTACGAGATGGAACGGCTCAACCTGACCCTGGGCGGGGCCTCTCTCTGTGTAGGTGGAGGGCCGGCCATGGCTTCCCTGTGGACCCGCGACATCTAAGGTAAAGACCACCTGGAACCTCGCGTTATAAAGGCCTCCGCTGCCAACCTCGTGGTTGTGGGCGGAGGCCTGTCTCGCTTTGATGGTTTGGTTCGGTGGATTATCCCCTCACCGCTATCTCCACTACCGCTGGCCGGCCGAGGCCAGTCGCAGGGTGTCCCGGGCGATCATCAACTCCTCGTTGGTGGGGATGACCAGTAACCGGACGCGGGAATCAGGAGCCGAGAAATCCACCTCTTCACCGCGTACCCGGTTCTTCTCGACGTCCATCTTTATCCCCAGCCAATCCATATTTTCACAGATGCTCTCGCGGATGTCATAGCCATTCTCGCCTATGCCGGCAGTGAAAACCAGGCAGTCGCAGCCGTTGAGCTTGGCCAGGTAATTACCGATATAAGCCTTGACCCGGTTGCAGAAAATCTTTAAAGCCAACTGGGCTTTCCCATTTCCCTCGGCGGCGGCCGCGATAATATCGCGGAGGTCGCTGGAAACCCCCGAGATACCAAGCATACCGCTCTTCTTATTGAGATAATCATTGATCTGGCGAGAGTCAAGCGCCAATTTGTCCATCAGATAATACACGATGGCTGGATCCAGATCACCGCAGCGGGTGCCCATCACCAATCCCTCCAGGGGGGTGAAGCCCATGGAGGTGTCGACTACCCGTCCGTCTGCGATGGCGGCCATGCTGGAACCGTTGCCCAGGTGGATGGTGATGATCTTGCAGTCTTCATAAGGTTTACCCAGCATCTCCGCCGCTCGGTAGGCCACATACTCATGGGAGGTGCCATGGAAGCCGTAGCGCCGGATTTTATAGTGCTCGTAGACATCGTAAGGCAAGGCGTAGATATAATTTTCCGGGGTCATAGTCTGGTGGAAGGCGGTATCGAACACGCCCACATGGATTACATTGGGCATCAGCAGTTGGCAGGCCTCGATCCCCATAAGATTGGGAGGATTATGCAGGGGGGCGATATCGAAACAATCCTTCACCACCTGCTTGACCGCCTCATCTATTATCACCGATGCGGAGAAGTGCTCTCCCCCATGGACCACCCGGTGCCCCACCGCGCTTATCTCCTCCAAGCTGCTGACACAGCCGTATTCCGGGTGGGCGAGGACATCCAGCACTAGCTGCATGCCCGATGTATGATCGGATAGATCATGTTTGATGGTCACTTTCTCTTTCCCTTGTGGTTCATGGACCAACACCGTCCCCGCGATCCCCACCCGGTCCAGTAACCCCTTAGCCAGCACGGTCTCATCCTTCATGTCGAAAACCTGGTACTTGATCGAGGAACTGCCGGTGTTGACTACCAGCACTTTCATACTTCCTACCCCCCTCAAATTTTTGGATCCGGTATCGATACTCGTATGCCCTGCCCTTGGGTAAAAGTTGCGTGCTCTCTAGTGATATTCTACCATTTACTGGTTACCCTGTCCTGCCATTGATGCCCCTGCGGCGATGCAAAAACCGGCACCAATCGGTGCCGGTCACAGAGCTCGGTTCTATGCATTAGACCACGTAGCCTAATTTTCCCGTCGCTTTCAGGACAGCTTATGAATAAACAATCCGCTCCGCAGTTTGGGTTCGAACCAAGTGGACTTGGGCGGCATGATCAGACCGGCGTCGGCGATGTCCATCAAGTCCTGGACAGTGGTCGGGTACATGGAGAAGGCCACCGCCATCCCCTCATTGACCCGCCGTTCCAACTCTGCCAAGCCGCGTATGCCCCCTACGAAGTCGATGCGCTTATCGGTGCGCGGATCCTGGATGCCCAGGATCGGCCCCAGGATATTGTCTTGCATGATGGAGACATCCAACCTCCCAACCGGGTCCTGAGGGTCATAGCTGTTTTCCCGGGCGTGAAGGCAGTACCAGCGCCCACCCAGGTACATGCCGAACCAGTGCTTATCATGAGGTTTGTAAGGACCGGTTCCCTCGAAAGGAGTGACCAAGAATTTTTCCCCCACCCGGGTCAGGAATTCATCCGGGCTGAGTCCGGCCAGGTCCTTCACCACCCGGTTATAGTCCATTATATAGAGATCCTGGTCGGGGAAGAGCACCGCCAGGAAGCAGTTGTATTCTTCGCTCCCGCTATAGTCGGGATAGGTTTCCCGCCGCATCTGCCCTACCTTCACTGCAGAAGCCGAGCGGTGGTGGCCGTCGGCAATATAAAGGGTTTCGATCTCAGCAAACAAGTCGGTCAGACGCTTGAGTACCGCATCATCATCGATCACCCAAATAATGTGCCTGATTCCATCCTCGGAGGTGAAATCATAGATAGGCACACGGGTCATCCACGCCGCCACTGTTGTATTTATATCGGTCTGGGCGGGGTAAGTCAGGAAGATGGGGCCGGTGTTGGCATCACAACAATCGACATGGCGGGTGCGGTCTATTTCCTTGTCGGCCCGGGTCAATTCATGCTTCTTGATCTTATTATGGAGATAATCATTAATAGCGGCGCAGGCCACCAGGCCGGTCTGGGCCCGCTCCCCCATTATTTGGCGATAGACATAGTAACACGGCTTGGCTTCTTCCCTTAAGACCCCGTCGGCTATCATCTTCTGTAGTGCCCGGGCAGCCTGCTCATAAACCCGCTGATCATACAAGTCGATCTGCGGCTCCAGGTCTATCTCCGCCTTATCCACATGCAAAAAGGAATAAGGATTGCCCTCCACCATCTGGCGGGCTTCCTCGCTGCTCATCACGTCATAGGGCAAGGCTGCCACCTTGGCCGCCAATTCAGGCACCGGCCGCACCGCCCGGAAAGGTCTTATCTCTGCCATCTCTGTATCCTCCTGCTGCCCCAGGGATTTATCCCTGTTATTTTAGTATGTCATCAATGGTCCCGATCAGGTCCTTTATCTCGTCCAGGGTGCAATCAGCCATGTGGGCGATGCGGAAGGTCTTGTCTTTCATCTTGCCGTAGCCGTTGGAGATCTGGTAACCGCGTTCGCCCAACGCTTTGTTCAAGGCCGCCACATCAATCCCAGCAGTATTACTTATGGTAGTCAAGGTATTGGACAGGTGGTCCCGATGGGCGAAGATCGCGAATCTACGCCGAGCCCAGGCGCGAACGTATTCAGCCATATCCGCATGGCGGGCGAACCTCGCTTCCAAGCCTTCCTCCAGGATGCGGTCCAATTGATAATCCAGTGCAAACATATGGGGTAAGGAGGGAGTGGACGGATACTGGTAATCCTTCTGCTGGATATACTCGTAAAGGGACAGCAGGTCCAGGTAATAACCGCGATGGGGCACCTGCTGGGCTCTGGCCACAGCCTTGCGGGAGAAGGAGCAGATGGCCAGCCCCGGGGGTAATCCTAAAGCTTTTTGGGTGGAAGTGATGCAGACGTCCACCCCCAACTTATCGACTTCGATTTTGGTGCCGCCCATGGAACTGACTGCATCCATACAGAACACCACTTTGGGATATTTTTTCACCACCGCGGCGATAGATTCAACCGGGTTCATGATGCCGGTGGAGGTCTCATTGTGGGTTATGGTTATCAGGTCATAGCGGTCGGTGGCCAGCACTGCGTCCACTTGTTCCGGGAGGGTAGGCTGGCCCCATTCCACCTCGAATAGATCGGCCGGCACATTGTTGGCGTCGGCCATCTCCCACCAGCGTTTGCCGAAGGCGCCCACCGAGAATACCGCTGCCCGCTGTAAAGTGCAGGAACGTACCGCCCCTTCCATCAAACCGCTGCCTGATGAGGTCGACAGCAGTATGGCTTCATCGGTATAGAACAGCTGACGTATCTTGTCACTTATCCGGCGCTGCAGCGCGGAGGCGTCCTTGCTGCGGTGTCCTATCATAGGAGTGGCCATCTTGGCTAAAACGTCCGGTCTTACCTCGACTGGTCCGGGTATAAACAATTTCTTGTGCACTGTCCAACCCTCTTTCATTTTAATCACAGTAGTATTTTATCAATTTCCCCGTTGCAGTACAATCGACCCGCCCGGCAGCCTCTCTGGCCCAGACCTCAATAAGAGGTTTTGACTTGTCCGCCGGGAATCATTTAGTATGAGGGTGATTAGGACTGGATGGGCCGAACAGGGCTGGTCTTCGCCGCAAGACAGGCAGATACCGGTGAGGAGGAGGAGGTAAGGATGGATAAACAACTAGTGGAAAAAGCCCAAAAGCTGATAAACGCCAACTATATATCGACCACATTGAGTACGGTGAGCAAGGATTACGACGTGAATATCGCCGTTATCACCGTCCTGGAGATGCTTGATGAGAACACCATCATATGTGCCCGCTTCGGAGCTGATAAGACCTACGCCAACCTGAAGGAGACCGGCAAAGGAGTCTTCCTGGTGCTGTTGACCCCAGACGGCAAGACCAAGGATGGTATCCGGGTTTATGTGGAATTAGTGGCAGATCAGCAGGAAGGCGAATATTTCGACCGCATCCAAGCCCGCCTGGATAAGACTGTTTACGGGAATTTCCATTTGAAGAACTGCCTGGTGTTTAGGGTTGTCGACATACTGCCGGTCTCTATGCTTAAAAAAGATACCCCAACTTCATAAACAGATTTCTGCAAATCAAGATTTAACGGACAACTTAGCGAAGATCTCACCGAGTTTATCGTAAACCGGTGACCGCACGACTATTAGGAACCCAAGCCTGAACAAAGTAACCGGTTCCTGACAGAAAAAGGCCAGTACACCGATAC
>JAQVXF010000092.1 GCA_028709355.1 Syntrophomonas sp. | reverse complement strand
TCTACAGGCAGCCGGGCACACCGATCAAGTCCAAGATACTATCGACTATGCCCAGGTGTTCCGCCTGGTGGAGGGGATTATGACCACCACCAGATTTCACTTGCTGGAGGCATTGGCCGAGCACATAGCCCAAAACCTGCTGCAGTCTTTCCGGGCCATACAGGGTGTGGAAGTAACCGTGTATAAACCGGATGCACCGGTCGAGGGAGAATTTGAGTATTTTGCAGTTAAGATATTCCGTCTGCAAAAATAAATCCTTGCTCTCTTAATGGGATTATGCTAGTTTATAGGTGAAAAAAATGTTTACTACAGCATATATCGGTCTGGGCTCAAATATTGGCGATAAGGAAGCATATCTGGCCCGGGCCCTTTGTCTTATTGCAGACCTCGAGGGCGTAGAAATAAAGCGACAGTCATCGCTCTATCAGACTGCCCCTTGGGGTAAGATCGATCAAGCAGATTTCATCAACCAGGTTATTGAGATAGCGACTGAATTATCCCCTCTGGAACTACTGCATCGTTTGCAGGATATTGAAATTAAATTGGGACGCCGGAGAGAAATACACTGGGGTCCCCGGAATATAGACCTGGATATTCTCCTGTACGGTAAGGAGATCATCGATCTCGAGGAATTGAAGGTTCCTCACCCTTATTTGATGCAAAGGTTGTTCGTCCTGATCCCGCTCGCGGAAATAGACTCCGACCTGGTATTTCCGGATGGATCGAAGCTCGAGGAGGTATTGTTTAGGCTGATTAAAAGCGCTGATGCCAGCGACTTGCGAAAACTCTAGAAAGATTGATCATCCTCGACGTCCCTGTGGAGAAACTGCTTATATCTCATTTCTGAGAACAAGACGGCGAAAGGCAGGGAGGTGCGAAGATTTTTTCGTCCCTTTTTTTAGTGAGGAGGGCTGTTCTTGACCGCTAAAGTAGGTATTATCGGGTCTGGTGTGGTTGGGACTGCGATCGGGGTGATTCTGTTTCGGCAGGGCTATGGGATAACTGGGGTCTGCGACCTGGATCCGGAGTCAACGGTGCAATTGGTGAGAGAGACCGGATGTCCAGTCTTCTCGCATCCTGGGGACGTAGCGGTGAGGGCCGATATTCTGTTTATCACCGCCAATGATGGGGCGATCAGTAAGGTGGCAGAATCTCTGGCCGAGACGGGATCCTTTCATAATGAGCAGACCGTCATCCACATGTCCGGGGCTCATTCAGCAGCGATATTAGCCCCGGCCAGGGCTTCAGGGGCTCGGCTTTTGTCGGTTCATCCCCTGCAATCGTTTGCCAGCCTGGAGGCTGCTATCCTCAACCTGCCTGGCTCAGTCTTTAGTATTGAAGGCGATAAGGAAGCTTACGATATGGCGGTGGAGTTGGTCCAGGCTTTGGGCGGCGAATACTTTTTCATAGCCAGCGATGCCAAACCCCTGTATCATGCGGGAGCCTGTGTGGTTTCCAACTATTTGGTCACCTTGATCGACCTCGGGGCCAGGCTATTGGAGGCGGCCGGAATACCCTCCCGCCAAGCCCAAAAGGCCCTGATGCCGCTGGTGCGCGGCACACTCAACAATATTGAAAAAGTCGGCATTCCGTTAGCTTTGACCGGGCCGCTGGCCCGGGGCGATATCACCACCGTGGCCAAACACCTGGAATGCATGGCAGCGATGGCTCCGGATCAGGCGGATTTGTACCGACTGCTGGGTAAATACACCGTTCCCATTGCCGCGGCCAAAGGCAACATCAGCGGGGACACGGTTCGAGATTTTAAGAAAATATTCGGGCCCGGCCAAGATATGCAAAGTTGAAAGAATATCCTACCGTAAGGAGGTTATTATTATGGCGAGAATAACGACCGCAACCATAAGGGAGAAAAAGTCGAATCAGCAAAAGATCACCATGCTGACGGCTTATGATTATGGCATGGCGACCCTGGTGGACCAGGCGGGGATAGATATGATCCTGGTGGGGGATTCGGTCGGTAATGTCCAATTGGGGTATGAGAATACCCTAGCGGTCACCATGGACGACATGGTACACCATACCCGGGCAGTGGTCCGGGGATCCAAGAGTGCGATGGTCGTAGCTGACCTGCCCTTCCTGTCCTATCATATCTCCATCGAGGAAGCAGTCCGTAATGCGGGACGCCTTATCCAGGAAGGGGGAGCCCAAGCAGTAAAACTGGAAGGCGGCTCGGAGCGACTGCCGGTTGTGAAAGCAATACTCAACGCCGAGATTCCTGTCGTAGCCCATATCGGGCTAACTCCTCAATCGGTGAATCAGTTCGGCGGTTTCAAGGTGCAGGGCAAAGACCTGGAGACAGCGCGTAAATTGATCAAAGATGCCAAGCTGTTGGAAGAAGCTGGGGTCTTCGCTATAGTTCTCGAGGGAGTGCCCGCGGCGCTGGCCGCCAAAATCACTGAGGCCGCTAATATTCCGACGATCGGAATTGGAGCCGGCAAGGATTGCGATGGCCAAGTGCTGGTCATAAATGACATGCTGGGTATTTCACAGGGACACATCCCGAAATTTGTGAAAAGATTCGTAGACCTGAGTCCCGCCATAATCGCGGCTCTGCAGGGGTATAAAAACGAAGTCGAAGCGGGCACATTCCCCGGTCCTGAACACATTTACACCATAAAAGACGATGTGCTGGAAAGACTCTATTAGGATAGGGGTGCAAGATGCAGATATTTAAGACAATAGCTGAAATGCAGACCTGGTGTAGGGAGCAGAAGCGACAAGGCCAGACGATTGGATTGGTACCAACTATGGGCTACCTACATGCAGGCCACCTGGCCCTGGCCCGGGCAGCACGCTCCCAATGTGACACAGTGGTGGTCTCGATCTTCGTCAATCCGATCCAGTTTGGGGTGGGAGAGGATTTCGAGGACTACCCCCGGGACCTGGAAAAGGACAGCCAATTGTTGGCAGATGCGGGGGTTGATGCCCTGTTCGCTCCCTCAATCCGGGAGATGTATCCGCCTGGTTATAACAGTTACGTGGAAGTGACCGGCGAGATAACCGGCAAATTGTGTGGCCGCTCCCGACCTGGACATTTCCGGGGGGTGACCACGGTGGTGAGCAAATTATTTAATATCTGCCTGCCGGACTTGGCCTTTTTTGGCCAAAAGGATGCCCAGCAGGTCATGATCATCGAGAAGATGGCCAAGGAATTGAACTTCCCCCTGCAAATAGTCCGGGTGCCTATTGTCAGAGAGGCAGATGGCCTGGCTATGAGTTCCCGCAACGTATACCTCAATCCCGAACAGAGGAAGCAGGCGCTGGTGCTGAGTCAGTCACTTCAGCAGGCCCAGGAATTGATCCGGGCAGGCGAAAGAGATGCCGGCAAGGTGAAACAACTGATGTGCACCACTATCAATAGCAGTCCGGAGGCCAACATAGATTATGCCGAGATTTACGATGCAGATGACCTGGCTGATGTTGATGAGATCCAGGGTCGAGTTCTACTGGCCCTGGCCGTAAGAATCGGAACCACCAGATTGATCGATAACCTGATTGTGGAGGTGCAGTAACATGATGCGTTACATGCTGAAATCGAAAATACACCGGGCGGTGGTAACCGAAGCTGATCTCAATTACGTGGGCAGCATCACCATCGATGGGGATATAATGGATGCCGCCGACATCATGGAAAATGAGAAGGTGACGATAGTCAACAATAACAACGGAGCCCGTTTCGAGACATATGTTATTGAAGGTGAACGGGGAAGTGGTATAATCTGTCTAAACGGTGCTGCAGCTCGGCTGGCGGTGCGCGGGGACGTGGTCATCATCCTGACTTACACCATTCTGAATGATGAGGATTGCCTGACCCATAAGCCCCGACTGGTTTTCATGGATGAAAAGAACCAGATCAAAAAAGCCTGCGTGGGTAAATATGAATAAGGAACCCGCACCGGGTAAGGAAAAAGAGAAAAGCAGGCGAGGGCTTTTGGTTATTGATCCACTGCTGCAAGACGGGGACCCAGTTGCCGGACCAATAATAATTGGCGATGAAGGTGAAATATGATAACTACTAGATATATAGGGGAGTTGGCGCCAAACACTCCCCTCTTCTTTACTGATTTTTTAATCATCGGCAGTGGAATTGCAGGTCTTTTTACGGCCCTGAAGGCTTCTGAACATGGACACGTGGTGGTCCTCACCAAGAAGACCCTCAAGGATTCCAACACCGGCCTGGCCCAGGGCGGTATTGCGGCGGCGGTGCATGAAGAGGACTCTCCCTTTTTGCACCTGGAAGACACCTTGGAAGCAGGGGCTGGATTGTGCGATATAGCTGCCGTCGATGTGTTGGTCAGTGAAGGGCCGGCCCGGGTGCGGGAACTCATCGATATCGGGGCGTCCTTCGACATGAAAGACGGCAACATCTCCTTCACCCGCGAGGCAGCACATGGCAGGGCACGTATTCTGCACGCGGCCGATGCCACCGGCGAGGCTATCCGGGTAGCTCTGGTTAATAGGTGTGAAGATAAAAGTAATATAGATATAAAGGAATATCAGTACCTGGTCGATCTGCTGGGAAATGACGAGCGCAAAATTTGTCATGGGGCTCTGGTCTACGACAGTCTCACCGGTCAGCAGTCGATTTATATAGCCCGCTGTACCATCATGGCCACTGGCGGTGCCGGTCAGCTCTACCAGAACACCACCAACCCGGACATAGCTACCGCTGATGGCATGGCGGCGGCTTTCCGGATGGGCGCCGAACTTACCGATATGGAATTTATCCAATTCCATCCCACCGTACTCTTCAGTTACGAGACCCAGCGCTTTCTCATTTCCGAGTCGGTGCGCGGAGAGGGAGGCAAATTGTACAACCACATGGGTGAGCGTTTCATGGCCAAGTATACTCCCATGCTGGAACTGGCCCCCCGGGATGTGGTATCCCGGGCAATCCTGAGCGAATGTACAGCGACCGGCAGTGAATATGTTTATCTTGACATGCGGGAGATCCCCGCTGCCAAGAACCGGTTTCCAAATATCGCCCGCACTTGCCTGGCGCACGGTATAGACATCGAAAAGGATATGGTCCCGGTGTCCCCAGGCGCCCATTACACGATGGGCGGAGTCAAGACCAATACTCGGGGAGAAACAGGTATTACCGGCCTTTACGCCTGCGGCGAGGTGGCTTGTACCGGGGTGCATGGAGCCAATCGCCTGGCTAGCAACTCGCTTCTGGAGGGGATCGTATTTGGGGCCCGGATAATTGACAATGCCGGGGAAATAATGTATCACCGGCGTATCAGTAAGGAAGAGCTTTATCGCAATTTTGATGATGCCTGGGTGCATCATCCGCCTCAAGAAGGCATCAGCCCGACTGAGGCCAAGCTGGAGATGCAGGCCACCATGTGGAACAAGGTGGGCATCATCAGGGACCAGGAGGGTTTGAAA